>CAIQMJ010000792.1 GCA_903872875.1 uncultured Variovorax sp. | reverse complement strand
TGGAATCGATCGATGCCCATGTCTCTGCTCCTTGTCGGACGTCTTGGCGGAAAGTCCAACATGTGGACTGGTGTTTGTCTCTGTTCTGAACGACTGTGCGCACTGTAGAGTCGCCGGACCGCGCTGTGTTTGCCGCTAGGGGAAAGCACAGCCAGACCATTCCAGAATGTGGTCAAACGAGCCTCGGGGAAACAAGACATGGTGAAAACTTCATCGCCAACCGCCACGCTGCCCGGGCCGCGCGCGGGCGACGGCACCCAGGTGCTGCGCCGGGCCGCGGCCATCCTGCGCAGCGTGGCGCAGGCGGGTGCATCGGGCGTGTCGCTGGCGGATCTGGCCCGCACGCATGCGCTGGCCCGGCCGACGGCGCACCGCATCCTCCAGTGCCTGGTGGCCGAGACCATCCTCGCGCAGCAGGAGGCCGACAAGCGCTATCGCGTCGGTCCGCTGCTGCATGAACTGGGCATGGCGCCCGGCGCGAGCGCCGCCGAAATCGCGCGCTGGCGGCCAGTGGTCGAAGCCGTGGCGCGGCGCAGCGGCGTCACGGCCTACCTGATGCGGCGCAGCGGCGTCGAGGCCGTCTGCCTGGTCAAGGCCGACGGTCATGGCCCGATCCGCTTCGTGCCGGTGGAGGTCGGCCAGCGGCGCCTGCTGGGCGTGGGCGCGGGTGCAACAGCGCTGCTGTCGGCGCTCGCGCCCGACGGCGTCGAAGAGGTCATCCATGCGGTCGAGCAGGGGTTGCGGAACTATCCCCGCATCAATGCAGACAGCCTCCGCGAGGCGGTCGCGCTCACGCGCCGCAGCGGCTTCGCGATGAGCCAGGGCACGGTGGCGGCCCAGGGCTTCGGCATGGGCCTTGCCATTCCGGAAGCGCGCGGTGCATCGCAACTGGCATTGAGCATCGCGGCACATGCCTCGGTGGTGACCGAATCCAGCATCGCCGAGTGGAAGAAGATCATGCGCGAGGAACTGGCCGAAGGCCTGCGGCCGTTGCCCTGAGCGCCTGTCTTGAGATCCAGCGGAATTTCAATCGATGAAATTCGGGCGCGGCGGCGACTGTCTCGCGCGGTGGCCCGGAGTATCTTTGCCCTCGACACAGCTCGCGGCCCGCGCCGCAACGACACCCCGCATGACGACGCTCCACATCCCCTCGCCGCAGCCCCGTGCGCCGCGGCCGCAGCTTCCGCCCGGTGCATGCGACTGCCACACCCACGTGTTTCTTGACGCGCGCGAATACCCGCTGGTGGCGTCGCGCCGCTACACACCGCCGCCGGCATCGATCGGGGAACTGGCCGCACTGCACGATGCGCTGGGCATCGCGCGCGTCGTCATCGTCCAGCCCAGCGTGTATGCGCTCGACAACGCCGCGACGCTGCAGGCGCTGCGCGAGCTCGGTCCGCAGCGCGCCCGCGGCGTCGCGGTGATCGACGACGCCACGTCGGAGGCGGCGCTCGACGCCATGCACGCGGCCGGCGTGCGCGGCGTGCGCGTCAATCTCGAGATCGATGCGCAGCGCGACGCGGGCAAGGCCACGGCCTGGATGCGCAGCGTGGCCGACCGCATCGGCCCGCGCGGCTGGCACATGCAGGTCTTCGCGAACCTGCCCCTGCTGGGCGCATGCGGCGCGATGCTCGGCACGCTCGGCCTGCCGCTGGTCTTCGACCACTACGCCGGCGCGCAGGCCCGGCTCGGCCTGAAGCAGGAAGGGCTGGCCGAGGTGCTGCGGCTGGTCGAGGACGGCAAGGCCTACGTCAAGCTCTCCGCGCTCTATCGCTGTTCCGAACAGCCTGATCACGCCGACATGGAAGCACTCACCCGGCTCTTCATCGGCTGCAACGCCGAGCGCATGCTGTGGGGCAGCGACTGGCCACATCCACGCCCCGGCGCGAGGCCGCGGCCGGAAGACGTGTGCCCGCCTTACGACGTCGACCTTGCCGCGGCGATCGACGCCTTGCAGCGCTGGGCATCGGACGCCGCGACCGTGCAAAAGATCTTCGTCGCCAATCCGCAGCGGCTGTACGGCTTCGATCCCTGAGCGCAGCCTTCGCGGACGATGGCGGGTGAATGTGCCCCGCAACCTGACCCTGGAACAAGCCGCGCCGACGGCCCTGAAACACGGAGACAAGTCCATGGACCTCGAACATCTCGACAGCCTCGCGGCGCAGGCCGCCGACGGCGCCGACAACGCCGGCGAACGGCCCGGCACGCGCAGCCTCGGCCGGCTCATCAAGCTGATGCGCACGGTCGCGGCGCGGCCGCAGTTCGGCTGGCGCCTGTCGGATCTCGCGACCGCATGCAACCTCGATCGCGCCACCGTCCACCGGATGCTGGCCTGCCTGGTCGAAGAGCGCTTGGTCATCCAGCGCGCGAGCGATCGCCACTACCTGCCGGGCCCGCTCATGTTCGAGCTCGGCCTCGCGCTGCCCGACCACCGGCAGTTCCAGGCCAGCGCGGAAGCGGCGGTGGCCGCCTTCGCGCGCCGCATGAACGGCGTGGCCGTGCTGCTGCTGCGCAGCGGCAACGAGTACGTCTGCAGCGTGCGCGCCGGCGCCGTGGCGCTGTCCGGCTCGGTGCTCTACCCGGGCACGCGCCGGCCGCTGTTCACATCGGCCGGCGGCATCGCGATCCTGCAGACCCTGGCGCCCGACGCCGTGCGCGCCGTGCTGCTGGACAACGTCGCACAGGAGATCGCCCGCTGCGGCACCGGCCGCCTGGCTGCGCTGCAGCGCATGCGCGAGCGCTCCGACCGGCACGGCTTCGGCGTCAACCTGGGCGACGTGG
>CAIQMJ010000791.1 GCA_903872875.1 uncultured Variovorax sp. | reverse complement strand
GACATCCACGGCCAGCACGCCTGGCAAAGCCTGACGCGCCCCGATGCCGTGCGCGGCCTGCTCGATGCCTACGCCGGCATATCGACAGATGCGCTGGATGTCGCATGGCACGCGTGGCGCCAGGCGCTGTCCACGCTCGATACCGCACGTGCGGCGCAGGATTCGTTGCTGCGCGAACGCGAACGGCTTCAGTGGCAGATCGGCGAAGTAGCCAAGCTCGCGCCGGGTGCTGACGAATGGGATGAGCTCTCCATCAATCACACGCGCATGTCGAATGCACAGTCGCTGATCGATGCCGCGGAAGCGGCTCGCAACGCGCTGGAAGACGACGAGAACGGCGCGCTCGCCTCGCTCGCACGCGCTGTATCGCTGCTGCAGGACTGCGAGCGGATCGAACCCGAATTCAAGGCACTCGGCGAAGTATTGGCATCCAGCGTCGCGCAGGCCGCCGATGCGGCGCACTCGTTGCACGGGTACCTTCGGCACGCGGATGCGGATCCACGCGAACTGGCCGCACTCGATGAGCGCATGGGCTCCTGGATGTCGCTGGCGCGGCGCTACAAGCGTACGCCGGCCGACCTGCCGGCGTTGCTTGCAGGCTGGCAGGCCGAGTTGCAGACGCTGGACGCGCAGAGCGATCTCGCAGCGCTGGAACGCACCGAACAGAATGCATCGCAGCGCTATCAGAAGGAAGCAAAGGCGGTCGGCAAGGCGCGCCAGCAGGCCGCGCCGAAACTCTCGCAAGCCGTCACACGCGCAATGCAAGGCCTGGGCATGCAGGGCGGCCGTTTCGAAGTGGCCCTGCAGCCACTCGGGCAGCCGGGCCGTGCAGGACTGGAAGACGTGTCGTTCCTGGTCAGCGGCCACAGCGGAAGCACCCCGCGCCCGATCGGAAAGGTGGCGTCGGGCGGCGAACTCTCGCGCATCGCATTGGCCATCGCAGTCACGACGAGCCAGCTCGGGACTGCACAGACCCTGATCTTTGACGAGGTCGACTCCGGCGTGGGCGGCGCAGTGGCCGAAACAGTCGGCCGCCTGATGCAGCAACTCGGCCGCGACCGACAAGTGCTGGCCGTCACGCATCTGCCGCAAGTGGCCGCCTGCGCCGACCATCACTTGCTGGTCGCCAAGCAGCAGACCGCGCAACGCGGCGGCGCGAGCGGACCGCGCACCGAAAGCGGCGTTGCGGCGCTCGACGATGAAGCTCGCGTGCGCGAACTCGCACGCATGCTCGGCGGCGAGCGAATCTCCTCGACCACGCTGGCACACGCGCGCGAAATGCTGGGGCGGCAGGCCGCTGGGGCCGCTACATCATGAATCTCGAACTCGTCCTGATCACCGGGATGTCCGGCTCCGGCAAATCCGTCGCGCTGCACGCGCTGGAAGATGCCGGCTACTACTGCGTGGACAACCTGCCGCCGGAGTTGCTGTCGCCGTTCATCGCGCTGCAGCAGCAACAGCAAGGCACGCGGGTGGCCATAGCGATGGACGTGCGCAGCGGCATCTCATTGCCCATGGTGCCCCAGCAACTGGAGCGTCTGCGGCAGGACGGCATCTCGCTGCGCTCTCTCTTCCTGGACTCCACGACCGATGCGCTCGTGCGGCGCTACTCGGAGACGCGGCGGCGCCATCCGCTGTCGCGCCAGGAAGGCCGCACCGACGTGCCCGAGCAGCACCGCGTGCTCGTACATGCGATCGAACTCGAACGCGAACTTCTCGCCGACCTGCGCGACCGCGCGGACGTGATCGACACGAGCATCATCCGGCCGGCGCAGCTGCAGAGCTACGTGAAGTCGCTGATCTCGGCGCCCGAAAGTGCGCTGACGCTGGTCTTCGAGTCGTTTGCATTCAAGCGCGGCGTGCCGCTCGACGCGGACTACGTGTTCGACGTGCGCATGCTGCCCAACCCGCACTACGTCCCGACACTGCGCTCACTGACAGGGCGTGATCAGCCGGTGATCGACTGGCTGCGCGAACACGACGACGTGGCGCGCATGTACGAAGATATCGAGCTGTTCCTGGGCCGCTGGTTGGACGCACTGGCACGCGACCACCGCAGCTACGTGACGGTGGCCATCGGCTGTACCGGCGGCCAGCACCGCTCGGTGTTCCTGGTGGAGCAGTTGGCGAGGGAATTTGGCGCGCGCTGGGCGACGCTCAAACGGCACCGGGAACTGGACGCCGGCTGAGCAGCAGCTTGCGCACCGGCGCCGGCAGGCCGAGCGACGTCCAATCGGCATCGGCGAACCAACCGCCCTCCTCGCTTGCCGGCAACGCGCGCGCCGAATCATCGATGGACACCGACACCGGATGCAGGTGCAG
>CAIQMJ010000790.1 GCA_903872875.1 uncultured Variovorax sp. | reverse complement strand
CGCCCTGAACGCGCACGGCCTGATCAAGGTCCGGGTCTTCTCGGACGACCGCGCGGCACGTGAAGCCATGTTTCAAACGCTGGCCGACGAACTCAGCGCTGCACCGATCCAGCACATCGGCAAGCTGTTGGTGCTCTGGCGACCCAAAGTCGAGAAAGAACGTGTCGTGGACGAAGACCGGATGCCCGGCCCGCGCGACGTCAAGGTGCTCAAGTACAGCAAGCGTGGCGGCCAGCGTCCCGAGATCAAGACCCTGCGCGTGCTGGGCAACCAGCGCCTCACGCCCGGCGGCACGATCAAGCGCGCGAAAGCCAAGCGGCCCCTGTCGGCCAAGAAGCGCAACCAGGCGGACTGAGCCCGGTGACCGTACAGCGCGCCCAGCGCCACATCCTCTGCATGAAGTGGGGTACCAAGTACGGCCCCGAGTACGTCAACCGACTCTACGCGATGGTGCGCCGACACCTCGCAGGTGATTTCAAGTTCGTGTGCCTGACGGACGATGGCCTGGGCATTCGGCCTGAAGTCACATGCCTGCCGATCCCGCCGCTGAACCTGAAGTTGGCGCCAGGCCAGCGCGATGGCGCGTGGAAGAAGCTCACCACTTTCGAAAAAGACCTGCACGGACTGCGCGGCACGGCATTGTTCCTCGACCTGGACGTGGTGATCGTCGGAAGCCTTGGTGCCTTCTTCGAACAGCCGGGCGAATTCCTGATCATCCACGACTATGCCCGCCCCTGGCGAACCCAGCGGATCACCGGCAATTCGTCGGTCTATCGTTTCGAACTGGGAGCGCACGCCGATGTGCTTGCGCAATTCCGTGCGCACATGGACGATGTGCAGGCCAAATTCCGCAACGAGCAGGCCTATCTGTCCGATTTCCTTCATCGTCAGGGCAAGCTCCAGTACTGGCCGGACGCCTGGTGCCCCAGTTTCAAGTACCACGGAATACCAACGTGGCCAACGAACTACTGGCGAGAGCCCTTCGTTCCCGAGGATGCCCGCGTCATGGTGTTCCACGGTGAATGCAATCCGCCTGATGCGCTTGCGGGACGCCGCAACCGTGCGTTCCGCTTCATTCGGCCGGCGCGCTGGGTCGCAAAATACTGGACGAGTTGAGCGATCGGCGCAGGTTTATCAAGCCGCGCGGCGGCTCATGCGCCAAAGCAGCGTGCCGGCACAAATCCATTGGCAAAGATACATTCCGCTGCCGGCCGCATGCCAGAACCTGAGGTTGTCGCGCGCCAGGATATGAGGCGCCGCGACATACTGCTGAAGCAATGCCAGCAACATGGCGGCGAGCACCAGGAACAAACCGGCAAGAACAGGTTTATCAAATCCCGCGTCGCCCCTGGATCGAAAATAGATCAGCAAAATCAGACCGCAACCCAACGCGATCCAGGTCTGTGCCTCGAACAACTGACCAGCGAAATTTCCCGCAACAGCTGGGTTTCCAAGCCGCGCGAACAACATCGGCACGACGAGAAAACCAATCGTCGTGAGACTTCCCCACCAGAAGGAGGCCAGCAGCAGCGCGATCCGGTCTTTCATGCGGCCGTCTGGTCAGATGTAGCTGACCGCGACGATTTCGTAGTGCTTCAGCCCGCCGGGCGCCTGTACCTCAGCAGTATCGCCCTCTTCCTTGCCGATCAACGCACGTGCGATCGGGCTGGAAATGTTGATCAATCCGAGCTTCAGGTCGGCTTCGTCTTCACCGACGATCTGGTATTTGACCGATTCGCCCGTGCTTTCTTCCTCAAGCTCGACCGTTGAGCCGAAGACGATCTTGCCGTCGGCGTCCAACGCGCTCGGATCGATGATCTGCGCTGCAGAAAGCTTGCCCTCGATCTCTTGGATCCGACCTTCGATGAAACCCTGGCGGTCCTTCGCGACTTCGTACTCGGCGTTCTCGCTCAAATCGCCCTGAGCGCGCGCCTCGGAAATCGCGTTGATGACCCACGGACGGTCCACCGTCTTCAGGCGATGCAGTTCTTCGCGCAGCTTTTCAGCGCCACGCTTGGTCACGGGAATGGTTGCCATGTTCTTGTTCTCCAGAAAGCGAAAACGCCGAACGCTGCCGTTCGGCGATGCATGAGGGGGACGTGCTCAGACGAGCGTGCGTCCGGTCAGCCGGCTCAGTATGGCGAGCGGGCTCGACTGCGGATTGTATTGCCTTGCCGCGGGCAGATGAAGGGTCTGCTCGAGCATGTACTGGCCTGACATCACGGCGTGCGAAGTCTGGTCGGAAAAGCACACCCAGACCGCTCCAGCCGGAAAGGGCACAGTCTGCTGAGGGCCATCGCTCTGATACCCCTGGTCAGCTTTCATCGCGTCGTGCAACTGGAGCATCAGATGGTCGTACTCGCTGCGTAGCGACTTGGTCACGCGCAAGGCACGCAGCAATTTCGCCTGCCAGCCGACATAGGCTTCACGCGCGGCAGAAAGCGCCGGGCGACATCCTCGAAGGGCTCACCGACGCGCCAGACACGCGGCGTGCCAGCCGGATTCACGTTGGCGAATACGCGCAGGATGCGTTCGCCATGGTTAGGTCGCGACGGGAAGGCGTCGACGTGCATCCGCTTGTCATCGGCACGCCAGGACTGCACCCGGGTCTCGACCTGCGCCGGGCGGTAGCTGGTCGGCGCCAGCCTCAGGGCCGGCTCATAGTGCGGCAGCAGGCCGTGGATCAGCGTCTGTGCCTGCGCGCGGAAGCGCCCCACCATCCCCGCAGCCGCCTGCTGCATGGCCTCGTCGCCCGCCACGCCCTTGATGCGGCCTCCGGCATCGAGGCTGATGTTGCGCACCTTGGGCGCCAACAGGTTCGGCGTCAGCAGGACACGCTCACCAGCCAGCAACTCGAAACCCAATCGCGGAAACACGAGCACCTTGCCGGCCTCGAGCGCCGTGATCCAGGCCTCACGGGGCGCGGCGGCGTTCCAGTCGGTCAGATCGATTTCGACGAGCTGCGAGTCCATCGCGACGCTCAGGCCTGTTCGAGTTGTGCGTGCATCTCCTGCACCGAGATCACGCCCAGTTCATCCATGTGCTGCATACCCTCCACCGCAGCTTCGGCGCCGAAGATCGTGGTGTAGGTGGTCACGCGGGCCTGCAGCGCCGAGGTGCGGATCAACCGCGAATCCGTGATCGCATTGCGGCGCTCCTCGACCGTGTTGATGACCAGTGCAATTTCGTTGTTCTTGATCATGTCCACGATGTGCGGGCGACCTTCCGTCACCTTGTTGACAAGCGCGCAGGGAATGCCCGCCGCAGCGATCGCCGCAGTCGTGCCCTTGGTTGCGATCAATTCGAACCCGAGCTTGACCAGACCACGCGCGACCTCGACGGCGCGCGCCTTGTCGTTGTTTTTTACCGAGATGAAGACCTTGCCCGACTTCGGCAGCACCGTGCCGGCGCCCAACTGCGACTTGACGAAGGCCTCGCCAAAGGTCTTGCCCACGCCCATGACTTCGCCGGTCG
>CAIQMJ010000789.1 GCA_903872875.1 uncultured Variovorax sp. | reverse complement strand
CCTTGTGCGTCAGCACGTGGACGAAGGCCGGCGCGTCGTGCACGGCCGCGCGCACGCTCGGCTCCAGGGCGTCCAGCAATGCGTTCCTGCTCTCGAAGACGGGCAGGCAGTAAAGACCGGCCCAGATTCCACGCGCCGGCCGCTTTTCGAGCCAGATGCGTCCGCGCCCATCCTCGGCCAGCAGCATCCAGAGCGATTCCGAACTGCGCTTGAGCTTGCGCGTCTTGACCGGAAATTTCTCCGGCGCGCCCTGGCGAAGCGCAGCGCAGACGTCGTTCACCGGGCACAGCATGCAGGTCGGCCGACGGGGCACGCAGACCGTCGCGCCCAGGTCCATCACGCCCTGCGTGTACCCCGACATCGCATCGCCAGCCTCGGCGGGCAGCAATTGCGTCGCAAGGTCCCAGAGCGCACGCTCTTGCGCGGCCGACGACAGGTCGCCGTCAAAACCCAGCACGCGCGTAAGCACCCGCTTGACGTTGCCGTCGAGGATCGCGACCCGCTCGCCGAAACAGAACGCCGCGATGGCCGCCGAGGTCGAACGCCCGATCCCGGGCAAAGTCATCAAGTCAGCCGCGGTGCGCGGGAACTCGCCGCCGAAACGCGCGACGACCTCCTGTGCGCAGCGATGCATGTTGCGCGCGCGGCTGTAATAACCCAACCCGCTCCAGAGGCCGAAGACCTCGTCCTCGCTACCCGCGGCAAGCGCGGCCACGGTCGGGAAGCGCGCGAGGAAGCGCGCAAAGTAGCCCAGCACCGTCGACACCTGCGTCTGCTGCAACATCACTTCGGACAGCCAGACGCGGTACGGGTCGCGCGTGTTCTGCCAAGGCAGTTCGCTGCGGCCGTGACTGGCCTGCCAGCGCACGATGCGCTCGGCAAATGAGGCGGGCAGCACATGGGCGGCCGCAGGAAAGTCAGTCCGCATGGGTCGAGAAAACTGTCATGGGTTGCAGAAACGGCGTCTCAGTATTTCTGGCACACGGGGCAGAAGAAGGTCGAGCGCTGACCCTGGCGAATCTGGCGGATCGGCGTCGCGCAGACGCGGCATGGCGCGCCTGCGCGGCCGTAGACCATCGCGTCCAATTGGAAATAGCCGCTCTGGCCGTCGATGTTGGAGAAGTCGCGCAACGTGCTGCCGCCGCGCTCCACCGCGCGCGCCAGGATGTCGCGGATGGCGGCATGCAGCTTCAGCGCGCGTGGGCGGCTGATGCGTGACGCAGCCAGCGTCGGACGGATGCCCGCGAGAAACAGCGCTTCGGACGCATAGATGTTGCCAACGCCGACCACCACGTCGCCGGCCAGCAGCACCTGCTTGATTGCCGCATGGCGCCGACGCAGCCCCGCATGGAAGGCATCGAAATCGAAGGTATCTCCCAGCGGCTCCATGCCCAGGCCGCCGAGCAGCTTGATGGCGAGCGGCGAGCCCTCGTCCTCCACATAGACCACCGCACCGAAGCGGCGTGGATCGTTGAGCCGCAGTGTCCCGCGACTGGTGACGAGGTCGAAATGATCGTGCGCGCCGGCCGGTGGCAAGGCCGCGTCGAAGCGCAGGCTGCCCGACATGCCCAGATGCATCAGCAACAGACCGGCATCGAGATCGACCAAGAGGTACTTTCCGCGACGGCGCACACCACACACCAAGCGCCCGACCAGCAGCGACGGATCGACCGCCAACGCCCAGCGCAGCGGTTTGCCGACCCGCACCGCGTCGATGCGTGAGTTCGCAATGCGCTCGGCGAAACCGCGCCGCGTGACTTCAACTTCGGGTAATTCGGGCATGGAACAAGCGTGACACGAAAACGCGCGGGAACCTGACGCACGCGCCACGCTCTCACAAAAGCCTTGGATTATTATGAGTTCAATGACCTTTCCGCCTCGCCGACTCCGCCTTGCGGCGGCCATCTCCCTTGCTGCGATGGCGCTTTCCGTCCATGCACAGGGGCCCGCAGCCACACCACCAGCCGCTGAACCGACAAGTCCAGCGCCAATCGTCCAGCCGCCACCGGCTGCGGCCGTCGTATCCAAGGCGCCCGAGGAACCGCTGCGACCTTCTGCGATGGATGCAACGCTGTTCTATGAAGTCCTGGTCGGCGAGCTGTCGGTGCGTTCGGGCGATCCCGGTGCGGGCTATGCGCTGGTGCTGGACGCGGCGCGCAAGGCGCGCGACGAAACCCTGTTCCAGCGAGCGGTGGAGATTGCATTGCAGTCGCGCTCCGGCGATGCCGCGCTGGCGGCGGCGCGCGCCTGGCGCGAGACCATTCCTGGATCACGCGATGCGGGCCGCTTCGAACTCCAGATCCTGATCGCATTGAACCGAATCGGCGATACGGCCGAGCCGTTGCGCGCGCTGGTCGCGGCCACGCCACTGCCGGAACGGCCGCTGCTGATGGCCGTGGTCGCACGCACTTATGCACGCGCTACGGACAAGAAACTGGCAGCCTCCGTCGTCGAGCAGGCGCTGGCAGACGATCTTGCGAATCCGACGACTGCGGGGATTGCCTGGACCACGGTCGGCCGATTGCGACTGTCTGCCGGCGACGCCACCGGCGCCATGGAAGCGGCAATCAAGGGGCAGGCCGCCGATCCGGCATCCGATGGCCCGGCGCTGTTGGCGCTCGAATTGATGGATCCGACACAGCCGCTGGCCGAACCCATCGTCAAACGGTACCTCGTGACACAGAAGGCGGCACCCGAATTGCGTGTGGCTTACGCCAGGGTGCTGGCCGAAAACCGCCGGTATGCGGAGGCGAGCGCGGAACTCACCGCCGTGACCAGCGCCAGTCCGGATCTGCCGGATCCCTGGTTGCTGCTCGCGAGCTTGCAGATGCAGGCCCGACAGGACGCACAGGCCCAGAGTTCGCTGAAGCGCTACATCGACCTCGCGAACCAGCAAGGCACGCCGGAGGAGCGCAAGCGCGGCCTGACGCAGGCTTACCTGATGCTTTCCCAACTGGCGGAGCGCCGCAAGGACTTCGCCGAGGCGGAAAGCTGGCTTGCGCGAATCGATGGGTCGGAAGATCTGATGGCCATGCAGATGCGACGTGCAGCGCTGCTGGCGCGCCAGGGCAAGCTGCAGCAGGCACGGGAACTCATTCGCTCTTTGCCCGAGCGCAATGCAGACGACCGCAAACAGAAGTTCCAGGCCGATGTGCAGCTGCTGCGCGAAGCCAAGCAGTACCAGGTTGCATACGACATGCTCGCACAGGCCAGCGCCGCAACGCCGGACGACACCGAGCTGATCTACGACCAGGCCATGATGGCCGAGAGGCTCAATCGCCTCGACGAGATGGAACGCCTGTTACGCCAGTTGATTGCAATCCGTCCGGATGGCCAGAACGCGTACAACGCGCTTGGCTACTCGCTGGCCGATCGCA
Source organism: uncultured Variovorax sp. (assembly GCA_903872875.1). Classification (GTDB taxonomy): domain Bacteria; phylum Pseudomonadota; class Gammaproteobacteria; order Burkholderiales; family Burkholderiaceae_C; genus Variovorax. Next base: position 1,466 of record CAIQMJ010000789.1, on the reverse strand, counting down.
AGGAGCGTCTTGACGAAGCGCGCACGCTGATCCTCAAGGCAGTGCAGCTCGCGCCGCAGGATCCCTTCATTGCCGACAGCCTCGGCTGGGTCGAATTCCGGATGGGCAACAGCGCGGAGGCCATCCGGATCCTCGAGGACGCCTACAAGCGCCGTCCGGACCCGGAAATCGGCGCACACCTCGGCGAGGTTCTGTGGACGGCCGGCCAGCGTGATCGTGCCATCGGCATCTGGAAGGAAGCCGTGTTGGCGGACGCCGAGAACGAGACGCTGCAGGAGACGCTCAAGCGCCTGCGTGTGAAGCTGTGAGGATGGCACCGACGGTTCTCGCGCTGAACGGAGGGCGACGCCTCACGCTTGCTGCCGCGACGGCTGGGCTCCTGATCCTGAGCGGCTGTGCCGCCCCTCACGCGCCGGCTGTCCGTTCACTCGACACGCAGGTTTGGACCGGCCGGCTGTCCTTGCGCGTCGACAGCGAACCCGTCCAGAGCTTCGCGGCAATGTTCGAACTGACCGGCGCACCCGAAGCCGGTGAATTGACCCTGACAAGTCCCATCGGCAGCACACTTGCCGTGCTGCAATGGTCGCCAGGCCAGGCGTTCCTGCGCAATGGCGGAGAGACAACGCGCTATGCGTCGCTCGACGCATTGATCCAGGCCGCGACCGGCGCGGCCATTCCCGTACCCGCACTGTTCGGCTGGCTCGCCGGGCGCGAAGAAACTGCACCTGGCTGGCGGCCCAATCTGAGTCAGGTGCAGCAGGGTCGACTGCAAGCTACGCGTGAATCGCCACAGCCGGAAGCAGAATTGCGCGTCATCTTCGAACGGCAATGAAGGCGATCTACGACCTTCCGGCGCCTGCCAAGCTGAACCTGTTCCTGCACATCACCGGGCGGCGCGCAGACGGCTATCACCTGCTGCAATCCGTCTTCATGCTCATCGACTGGTGCGACACCTTGCACATCGAACTGCGCAATGACGGGTTGCTGAGCCGCGAAGACCTGACGGTATCGCTACCCGAAGACGACCTGATCCTGCGGGCGGCGCGCGCGCTGCAAGCCTTCGCGACAAAGGGTCAGGGCGCACATATCGGGATCGCCAAACGGGTGCCATCGCAGGCGGGGATGGGCGGCGGATCGTCGGACGCTGCTACATGCCTGCTGGGCCTGAACCGCCTCTGGAATCTGCAGTTGCCGCTGACGAAGCTCGAAGAAATCGGCCTGGCGCTGGGTGCAGACGTCCCATTCTTCCTTCGCGGACGCAATGCCTGGGTGGAAGGTATTGGCGAGAACATCACCCCAATCGACCTGGCAAGAGCAGATTTTGTCGTTGTCAAACCGAACGAAGGACTCGATACCGCCCTGATTTTTTCAGCTCCCAATTTACAGCGCTCAACTTCCGCTGCTATACTTGCGGGCTTTGCTGCAGAGCAAAAATCTGAAGATGGACACGCGGTGTTCGACTTCGG
>CAIQMJ010000788.1 GCA_903872875.1 uncultured Variovorax sp. | reverse complement strand
CCTGCTCGGCGCTCGTGTACGAGAAAAGCGTCGCTCCGGGAACCACGGAATGGGCCCAACGCTGGCTGGGCAGGTTGTTGCTCTGTTCGCCGGAGAAGATGGCGGCAGGGATGTCGATCTTGTGGCGCACGACATCACGCCAGTCATTGACCGTGTGATTGAACAGCACCCGTGCCAAGGCGGCAGGATCGCTCTGGATGAACTCTGAAGCAAAGCTCTCCGAGTTGCGGTAGTAAGGCGAGTCGGTGAGCTGCGAGCGCTCGAACACCTTGAGGTCCGTCACCAGCGCGTTGACGGGGCCGCCTGCGGTGAAAGCCGCCACCATGCGCTCCGGCGCCGTGGTGGTGCCACCGGCCTCGCGGCGCTCTGGTTCGGACCAGTCCGAATGCGAATAGATGCTGATGGGCTCGTCGACGAAGACCACCTTGCGCATCTCCGAAGTGCCGAACAGATCGATGTAGCTCCACAGGATGGCGGCTCCCATCGAGTGCCCCACATAGCTCGCAGACTTGATGCCCAGATGCTCGTTCAGTTGGTGGAGGTCCATCGAATGGCGCGCGATCCGATTGCCATATTCGACCTTCTGCGAGAGTCCCTGATTGCGGGGGTCCAGCACGTAGACGTGGTACTTCTGTGTCAGCAGATACATGACGTTGATGTACTGGGCTCCGTTTGCGGACCAGCCGGGCACGAAAACCAGAGGCTCGCCCCGGCCGGCCTCCCAGTAGGAGAGCTTGACGCCGTCATTGGTGGTGAATGAATTGATCTGCAGTCCCGGGAAGTCCGACAACTTCTGCGGCATGCCGGCAATCGGCGTCGGGAACGTGAAGTCGCGGCCGAGCACCGTCATGGCAGGCGTCGCGGCGGCCAAATTCGAAAGCGCCGCGAGGATCAGGGAAACACCGGCAACGCAGAACGTCTTGCGCATTTTTCTTGCGGGCGTCATTCCGGGCTTCAGCGGCTGAATCCGCCGAAGGATTCCATATAGACCGCGTTGAATGGATCCAGGCGCTTGCGCGACAGCGTGAACAGGTTGGCAGGAGGGCATGAGGATGGTCTGTGAGGTGGGCAGGCTGCACCTGCCAGAAGGCGGCGCAGCCCCGAGCGTCTGGCGTGGCTTCGCGGAAAACCCATCGTAGAGTAGAATCGAAAGCAGATAATCAAGCATATTTCCCTACAGAGTATCCTTCAGGGAAACCATGGAAGAAATTGATCCCTTCTACGGCGTTTCGGTTTTCATTGCTGCCGGGCGCGCTGGAAGCTTCACCAAGGCTGGCGAGAAGCTGGGCCTGACCAAGTCGGCCGTTGGCAAGGCCGTCAGCCGTCTCGAAGAGCGCCTCGGCTTCAAGCTGTTCCACCGCACGACCAGGCTCACCCGCCTCACGGCCGATGGCGAGACCTATCTGGCCGCCTGCCTCCTTGCGATGCAAGAGATCACGGCGGCGCAGACTGCCTTGGCCTCGAAGAGCCAGATACTCAGCGGGCGCCTGCACATCGACATGCCGGTGGCCTTTGGCCGGCGGGTGCTTCTGCCGGTCCTCATGGAGATCGTCCGGCCCCATCCGAATATCCATCTCAGCCTCAGCTTTACCGACGCGACCAGCGACCTGCTGCGCGACGATGTCGACCTGGCCATCCGATTCGGCCGCCTTGGCAACAGCAGCCATCTTGTAGCGCGCCACCTGGCGACGCAGCAGCGAGTGATCTGTGCCTCACCCTCCTACCTGCGGCAGCACGGCACGCCGCAGACACTCGGCGATGTCGAAGGCCATCGTTGCGTGGTCGGCATGGTCAACGGGCCTCCTTTGCAATGGTCGGTACGCGAAGACCTCACCGACAGGTTGTTCACGCCCCCGGCGACCCATCAGTTGAGCGATGGCGAAGCCATGGTCGATGCAGCGGTCGCCGGGCTCGGCCTCGTGCAGTTGCCCATCTCGCTGCTGCGCGAGAAGCTGGCGGCCGGTTCGTTGGAGCCGGTGCTGACCAGCTACGCCGACGCAGGCGTGGAAGTGAATGCGGTTTGGCCGCACCGAGGCCAGCTCAGTCCTCGACTCAGATATGTCGTGGATCAGTTGGTCACGTTCGCCGCCCAAGGCCGGTTGAACTGATGAAACATGACAGCGAAGCCGCGCATCACCTCGTGTTCGAACTACCCTGCGCTCGCCCGGCAGCTTCCAGCGCAGGCTTGACGCTTTCAAAGGCGCCGCCGCCATCGCACGGAATCAGCGCGCCCGAGATGTACGCCCCGTACGGCGAGGCAAGAAAGAGCGCGAGGTTCGCAACGTCGTCCAGCGTGCCGAAGCGCTGGAGCGGAACCTGGTCGCGCGCGAACTCACGGTCCTGCGGCGTCGGTGCCATCAGCTTCCGGAACCCTTCGGTGCCGTCGATCGGGCCCGGCGAGATGGCGTTCAGCCGGATGCCGTCCACGCCCCATTCCAGCGCCAGTACCCGGGTGAGCTGGTCGACACCGGCCTTGGCCGCGCTCGCATGCGCCTGGTAGCGCATCGGCACGAAGGACTGCGGTGCCGTGATGTTGATCACCGAAGCGCCCGGCTTGCGCAGGTGCGCATGGGCCTGTCGCAAGACATGGAAGGTGCCGACCAGGTCGATGTCCACCACCACCTTGAAGCCGTTCGAAGACATGTCCTTGGCTTCGCACAGGAAGTTGCCGGCCGCACCGGAGATCAGCACGTCGATCGGCCCGAACTTCTCGACGGCCGTCGCGAAGGCAGCCCCGACCGCGTCGAAGTCCCGCACATCCGCGACGACGCCGCAAACCTGGCCGCCATGGGCGCCCAGCGCAGCGACGGCGGCATCGACGTTCTCCCGCTTGCGGCTCGCCACCGTCACCCGCGCGCCCTGCCGCGCAAACGCATCCGCAATGCCGAAGTTGATGCCTGTGGTGCCGCCGAACACGACGACGTGACGGTCCGTGAAATCAATGCCTATCTGCATGCGTACGCTCTCCGGCCGAATCATGAACGGAATCAGTTGAAGCCGTAGCGCGGCGCGGCCGCGGCACCGCTGCCGTACAGCGCCAGCTTGCGGCAGCCCGCGAAGATGGACTTGGGCGTGAGCCCGTAGATCTGGCGGATCGAATGGCTGAAATGGGTCGAGTCCGGATACCCGACATCGAGCGCGATGTTGGCCAGGTTGGCGCTCTGCGTCACGTAATAGAGCACGCTGCGCGCGCGCTGCCAGGTCCGGAAGCTGCGGAAGGGCGAGCCGACCTCCGCCTTGAAGAGATGCAGGAAGCGCGACACCGACAGATGACATGCGACGGCGCACTCCTCCGCGGACGTATGGCTGTTCGGGTCGCACTTGATCTTGTCGAGCACAGTGCCGATGCGCCTGTCGAGCGCTCGCGTGGGCAACGCTTCGCCGAAGAAGTTCTCGTCGAAATCCTCCGTGCGCGCGTATTGCCGGCTGGCGCAGCGCCTGAACTTGTCCAGCGCGTCGCGCATGGTCTGCAGCGCCTCCGGCGCATCGACGGCACCCCGGCCATTGCGGATGTGCTCGGGCAGATCGCTCAGCCGCACCGTCTCCGATTCGATGAGGATGTTGCAGATCATGCGGTCGTCCGATTCGATGCGGTGGCCGACATAGGGTGGAACGACGGAGAACTGCGTCTCCTCCCACTTGCCGCCGTTCACGCAGATGCGATGCGGACGACGCAGCGACACATAGATCGAGAAGGCGCCGAAGGTTCGAACCGAAGGCTCGCCCAACAGTCCGACGTACAGCACCCGGTCCGCGTTGAGCCACATCACGCGTTCGGAAACGGGTGACGGGATGGCCCGCACGGGCCGCGATTCGCTCGAGTCGATTTGAATCTGCATTTTTGTCTCCTGTTGATCTGTCCGTATCTCTCGCGGAACCCGCTGCGACCCCGACGCCGGTCTTTCGCCGGACTGTCAACGGTACTTGGCAAGTTCCAGTTTGCCAAGTTGCGCGCAATGCACTTCGTCCGGACCGTCCGCCAGGCGCAGCAGGCGCGCCGTGGCATAGGCCGATGCGATGCCCAGATCGTTGTTGGTACCACCGCCGCCATGCGCCTGAATGACCCAGTCGATCACCTGGCAGGCCATCTGCGGCGCGGCCACCTTGATCATGGCGATGTCGGCCTTCGCGACCTTGTTGCCCACCGTGTCCATGCGATGCGCGGCGTTCAATGTGAGCAGGCGCGCCTGCTCGATCAGGATGCGCGAATGCGCGATGCGCTCCAGCGTCACACCCTGCTGGGCGATGGTCTTGCCGAAGGCGACCCGCGACAGGCTGCGCCGGCACATGCGTTCGAGCATGCGCTCGGCCAGGCCGACCAGCCGCATGCAGTGGTGGATGCGGCCCGGCCCGAGCCGGCCCTGCGCGATCTCGAAACCCCGGCCTTCGCCGAGCAGCATGTTGGATGCCGGCACGCGCACGTTGTCGAACACCACCTCCGATGCGCGATCGGGCACGCCGTAGAAGCCGAACACCGCGATCGGCCGCACCACCTTCACCCCGGGCGCGTCCATCGGCACCAGGATCATCGACTGTTGCCTGTGGCGGTCGGCATTGTCCGGGTCCGACTTGCCCATGAAGATGGCGATCCTGCAGCGCGGATCGGTCGCATTGGTCGTGTACCACTTGTGGCCGTTCACGACATAGTGGTCGCCATCGCGCACGATGCTCGACTCGATGTTGGTCGCGTCGCTCGACGCCACGCCCGGCTCGGTCATCGCGAAGCAGGAGCGGATCTCCCCGGCGAGCAAGGGCTCGAGCCAGCGCGCCTGGTGCTCCGGCGTGCCGTAGCGCGCGAGCACCTCCATGTTGCCCGTGTCGGGCGCCGAGCAATTGAACACCTCGGGCGCGAGATGCGAGCGTCCCATGATCTCGCACAGCGGCGCGTACTCGAAGTTCGTCAGGCCGGCGCCGTGCGCCGATTCGGGCAGGAACAGGTTCCAGAGTCCGGCCTCGCGGGCCTTCGGCTTGAGCTCGTCGAGCACGGGCGCGACCTTCCACGGCCCCAGGCTCTCCGCCTCCCTGTAGTAGCGCTCTTCGTTGGGGTAGATGTGTTCTTCCATGAAGGCGCCGAGACGCTTCTGGAGATCCTGAACCTTGGGGGAAAACTCGAACACATGAACCTTTCTGGACGGCGTCTTGCCGATGTCGCGTTGTGCGCGGAGGGGTGCGGATGAGTGCGGGCCTAGCGTTCGCCGCGCGGGAAATGAGCCTCGACCTGACGCCACGCCGCCTCCGCGATGGGTCGCGCCCTGGCGCCCGTCTCGCGCGCCTCGGCGCTGGATGCGGTGCCGTCCATCGAGCGCTTCAGGATGCCCTGCAGGATGGCGGCGAGCCTGAACATGCTGTACGCCAGATAGAACTCCCAGTGCGCCGGATCGACCGGTGCGCGGCCGGTGCGGCGGCAGTACGCGTCGAGGTAGCTGCGCTCGTCGGGAATGCCGAGCGAGGCATAGTCGGTGCCGGCCATGCCACGGAACTGCGCCGCCGTCAGGCGCCACGGCAGCGCGTGGTATGCGAAGTCGGCGAGCGGATGGCCGAGCGTCGACAGCTCCCAGTCGAGCAACGCCAGAACGCGCGGCTCGGTCGGATGGAAGATCATGTTGTCGATGCGCAGATCGCCGTGGAAGATGCCCGTCTCGTCGTCCGGCGGCACATGCGCCGGCAGCCATTCGATGAGGCGCTCCATGGCGGGGATGGGTTCGGTGGCGGATGCCTGGTACTGGCGGGTCCAGCGGCCGATCTGGCGCTCGAAGAAGTTGCCGCTGCGGCCGTAATCGGCCAGCCCCACGGCGGCAGGGTCCACGCGATGCAGCGCGGCGACCACGCGGTTCATGTCGTCGTAGATCGCGGTGCGCTCGGCACGGTCGCAGTCCGGCAGGGCCGGATCCCACAGCACCCGCCCCTCGACGAAGGCCATGACGTAGAAAGCCGTGCCGATGACGGACGCGTCCGCGCAATAGCCCAGCGCACGGGCCACCGGCACCTCGCTGCCGCCCAGCGCCGCAATCACCCGGTATTCGCGATCGACCGCATGCGCCGACGGCAGCAGTTCGCCGTCGGGCTTCTTGCGCAGAACGTAGCGCGTGCCCGCACCATCGGTCATCAGGTAGGTCGGATTCGACTGCCCGCCCTTGAAGCGCTGCAGCACGGCCGGTGGCCTGAAGCCCGGGATGTTCGTGCACAGCCACGACTCGAGTTGCGGCAAGTTCAGTGCCGCGGTCGCGGCTGTCGATGTACCCATGGTCTGGATGGTACGAAAGGATTGTCAGACAATGAACTAGGGTTTGTCCGACAGTAAAGTCATTTCGACCGCCTGCCCGGCGCACGGGTTTCAGTCGCGGAACGACGGTGCCCTGCGTTCTCGTGCGGCGTTCATGGCCTCGTCCAGATCCTCGGAGTACAGCATCGCGGCGTTCCATGTGGCGATGTAGTTGAGCCCGTCCGCAACAGGCCTGTCACGCACGTAGCCGATCATTTCCTTGGTGCCGCGCAGGCACAGCGGCGACTTGGCCGCGAGTTGCGCGGCAATGTCGGCCACCGCGGCGGCCAGCTCCTCGCGGCTCTCGTGGCAGCAGTTGACCAGGCGCATGCGCGCCGCCTCCGCGCCCGAGAAGCTGCGCGCGGTATAGGCGAGCTCGCGGGCCATGCCCTCGCCCACCAGCCGCGGCAGACGCTGCAGCGTGCCGACATCGGCCACCAGGCCCACGTCGATCTCCTTGACCGAGAACCATGCGTCTTCGCAGCAGTAGCGCATGTCGCACGCCGTGATGATGTCGATGCCACCGCCGACGCAGGCGGCATGCACCTCGGCGATCACCGGCTTGCGGCAGCGCTCGATCGCCGTCACCGTGTCCTGCAGGTCGAGGATGTTGCGTCGCGTCTTCTCGCGCGACCGGCCGTCGCAGGCATCGGCGGTCTGCGCCTTCAGTTCGTCGAGCATCGCCAGGTCGAGCCCCGCCGAGAAGTGCGCGCCGGCCGCCGACAGGATGCCGACCCGCGCCTGCGGCGTGACGTCCAGCCAGGTCATGGCCGCTCGCAACTCGCGCCACATCGCGGCATTGATCGCATTGGCCTTGTGGGGCCGATTGAGCTCGATGCGCGCCACGCCGCCCGCCAGCGTCACCTTCAAGGTCTCGAAAACCGGCGTCGCCGTGGCGTTCATTCTTCTTCCTTCTCGAAATGCCGGAGATGGCTTTGGCGCAACTCGAATTTCTGGATCTTTCCGGTCGACGTGACGGGCAGCCGGCCGTCGTCGGACATCACCGCCAGCTCGTTGGCCAGCGTCGCCGCGCCCCAGTACGCGCCGAAGCGGCGTGCCGCGCGATGCAGCATGTCGCCCAGGCAGATGCGGCCGATGCGCTGCCGCGGCTCGATGGCCGCCGCCATCACTTCGACACGCCGACCGGATCGAGGTATTCGCTCGCCAATGCCCACTTGCCGTTGACGACCCGCGTCATGCGTACCTTCTGGTTGCTCAGGCGGTTGTCCTTCGAGACGTTGAAGCCCGGGTTGCCCAGTGCATCCGGCCCCAGCTTGGTGGCTTCCATCGCGGCATTGAAGCTGTCGGCCGTCAACGCCTTCCCCGCCTTGTCGGCCACCTTGGCAAAGGTGGTCATCGCGTAGTACGCGTACATCGAATAGAGGCCCGGGTCGTCGCCGAAACGCTTCTTGTAAGCGGCGAACCAGTCGCGCACCGCCGGATTCGGGTCGTCCGCATACGGCAGCGGAATGAAGGTCGCGCCATAGACGCCTTCCATGGCGGCACCGCCCAGCGTCGGCACCTGCTGCGAGTAGTTGGCCGCGGTGCCCAGGAAGTCGGGGTTGAAGCCGATCTTGCGCGCCTCGCCGACCGAACCGACGAACTCGCGCAGCGTGGAGGCATTGAAGACCAGGTCGCAATTGGCGGCCTTCAGGCGCGCCATCTGCGACGAGAAGTCGGTGGCGCCGCGCTTGTAGGT
>CAIQMJ010000787.1 GCA_903872875.1 uncultured Variovorax sp. | reverse complement strand
GCTACGTCGCCGCGCACACGCGGCGCATCGGGCTGATCGCCACCGCCAACACGACCTATGCCGACCCGTACCACATCGCGCGGCAGACCGCGTCGCTCGACCACCTGAGCGGCGGCCGGCTCGCATGGAACGTCGTCACCGGCGCGGACGAGCGCGCGGCAAAGAACTTCAGCCGCGACCACCACTGGGACAACGCGCGCCGCTACGACTACGCCGAGGAACTGGTGGACGTGGTGTCGCAGCTATGGGATTCGTGGGAGGACGATGCGCTGGTCGGCGACCAGGAGGCCGGCCTGCTGGTCGACCCCGCGAAGCTGCATGCGATCGAGCACGAAGGCAGCTTCTTCCGCGTGAAGGGTCCGCTCAATGTCGCGCGTCCGCCGCAGGGCCGGATCCCACTGGTGAATGCGGGTACCTCGGTGCGCTCCCGTGCGTTCGGCGCGGCCAGGTCGACGGTGGTGTTCGCCGGCGTGCCGACCTTCGAGGCCGGCCAGGCTTTCTACAGCGAGATCAAGGCCGGTGCGGTCGCGCAGGGCCGCCGCGCCGAAGACGTGTCGGTGCTGCCCGGGCTGGTTCCCTATATCGGCCGCACGAGCGAGGAAGCCTACGCGCTGTACCAGCGCCTGAGCGCCCTGATCGCGGCGAAGCTGGACATCGCGGCGCTCGAACGCGATCTTCGCGTGCCGCTGGAAGGCCTGTCTGGCGACGACCTGTTCCCGGTCTTCGATGAGGCCGATCCGGCGCTCGCGCTGGCGCTGCACTTCATCACGCAGACCCGCAAGCTCAACCGCACCGCGACGCCGACCGTGCGCCACGTCTTCGAGTACGCGATCGCGCGCGGCCGCGGCCACTTCCTGGCGATCGGCAGCGCGGAGGAAGTCGCCGACACGATCCAGCACTGGTTCGAGAACGGTGCGGCCGACGGCTTCAACATCTGCCCGCCGCACCTGCCCGCAGGCCTCGACGATTTCGTCGAACTGGTGCTGCCCATCCTGCGTGCGCGCGGCCTGTTCCGCGAGGACTACAGCGGCAGCACCTTCGCCGCCCATTTCGGTGGCGGCGAGCGGCCGGCGAACCGCTTCGAGGGCTTGCGCACGGCACAGGCCGAGTTCGGCCGGATCACCGAAACGCACCACCGTGTGGTCTGAGCGCCGGCCGGGCGGGGCGCCGCACGCCGGCCGCCGCATCGTTCTCGCGCAGGTCGTGGTCGCGCTGGCGCTGGTGATGGCCTGGGAGGGCGCCGTGCGTGCCGGCGCGGTGAGCGCGCTGTACCTGCCCGCCCCGAGCGCCATCTTCGAGAGCTTCGGGCCGTTGCTGGTGCGGGGCCAGTTGCTGCACCACACGGCCGTCACGCTGGCCGAGTTCGCGGCCGGCTATGCGGCGGCGGTGGTCGCCGGCATCGGCTTCGGCGTGGTGCTCGTGCTGACGCCGTCGGCGGAGCGCTTCGCCCAGCCGTTCGTCGCGGCGCTGATGTCGGTGCCCAAGGTCGCGATCGTCCCGTTGCTGGCGCTGTGGCTGGGCATCGGGTTCAGCCACAAGGTGGCGATCGTCTTCCTGTTCTCGGTGTTCCAGATCCTCTACAGCACGATTGCCGGCATCAAGCAGACGCGCCGCGAGCACATCAAGGTCGCACGCGCCTTCCGCGCGACGACCCTGCAGACGGTCTGGAAGGTGATCCTGCCGTCCGCCGTGCCGACCATCTTCGCGGCGCTGCGCGTGTCGGCGTCGGTGGGCCTGGTGGGCGCGCTCTTCGCCGAGATGCTGTCGTCGAAGGAAGGGCTGGGCAACCTGATCACCCGTTCGACGGCCTCGCTCGACACCGCCGAAACCTTCGCCCTCATCGTGCTCGTCACCGTGCTCGCGGTGGCCATGGTCGCCGCGCTCGACCTGCTCGAGCGCGTCGTCTTCCTGCGCTGGCGCCCGGCCTGAACGGCGCGCCTCTTTTTCCTCTCATTCCATTCATCCGTGCTTCGGACAGACCAATGACCTCTATGACATCCATCGCCGCCGCCCGGCCTTCCGCCGAACGGACCCGCTGGGCGCAGCGCGCCCGTTTCGTGCGCCTCGCCGCCATCGGCGTGGGCATCGCCATCCTGGCGGCGTGCTCGCGCACCGAGCCTGAAGCCAAGGTCGCCACACCTGCGGCACCCGCAGCGGCGCCCGCTGCCGAAGCCGCGCTGCAGAAGGTGCGCTATGCCGGCTACCCCGGCGTCACCGGCCTGGGCGTGCAGCTCGGCATCGAGAAGGGCTTCTTCAAGGACGAAGGCCTGGCGCTCGAATTCATCAACACGCAGGACGCGGTCTCGGGCCTGGCGAGCGGCGACATCGACGTGGCCGACTGGAACACCACCGGCGCCATCGTCGCGGCCGGCAAGGGCGTGCCGCTGACCATCGTCGCATCGCTGTTCCGCCACGTCGGGCCTTTCTACCTGGTCGGCGCGCCGGACGTGGCTTCAGTCGCCGCGCTCAAGGGCAAGACGGTCGGCTCGGCCGCGTTCGGCACCGGGCTCGACGTCTATGCGCGCACCATCCTGTCGAAGGAGGGCGTGCCGCTGGACAGCGTCACCTTCGTGGCCAACGGCGTGAATGCGGCCGCGCTCGCGACGGTCTAGAACGGCTCGGTCAGCGCGACCATCATCCACGAGCCCTTCGCTTCGCTGGCCGAGGCGACGGGCAAGGGCAAGGTGCTGGCCGCAGGCTACGACTACCTGCCGCGCTTCCACACCGGCGTGATCGTCGCCAACAACCAGTTCATCGCGAACTCGCCGCAGCTGCTCGAGAAGTTCCTGCGTGCGTACTTCAAGTCGAACGTGTACGCCAAGGCGCACCTCGACGAATACAAGGCCTTCTATGCCAAGCGCCTGGGCGTGGACCCGAAGGTGGTCGATGCCGCGGTGCAGCGTGAACTGCCGATCTGGGCCAACGACCCGAACGTGTCCCTCGCGGAGGTCGAAGAGACGCAGAAGATCCAGCTCGCCCTCGGCTTCCAGAAGGAGATCTACGACGCCGCGAAGTTCGTGAACCTCGCGTTCATCCCGAAGAACACCGCGCCCTGAGCGCCCCAGGCATATCGATGGCGGAGTTCGTTCTCGAATCGCTGGGCAAGACCTTTGCCGGCGCTGCGCCGGTGACCGCGCTGGAGGGCGTGAGCCTGCGCGTGCGCGCGGGTGAGTTCGTCTGCCTGCTGGGCGCGAGCGGATGCGGCAAGAGCACGCTGCTGGACATCCTCGCCGGCCTGGAGCGCCCGAGCACCGGCCGCGCGCTGTTCGACGGCCAGCCGATCACCGGGCCGGACCCGCGGCGCGGGCTCGTGTTCCAGGACCCGGCGCTGTTCCCTTGGCGCACGATCGCGCAGAACGTGGGTTTCGGCCCCGAGCTGCGCGGACTGGCGCGTCGCGAGCGGCGTGCCCGGGCCTGCGCCAGCCTGGCGCGCGTCGGGCTCGCCGGCGTCGAGGATGCCTATCCGCACCAGCTTTCGGGCGGCATGCGCCAGCGTGCGGGCATTGCGCGTGCGCTGTCCAACGATCCGGAGGTGCTGCTGATGGACGAGCCCTTCGGCGCGGTCGACCACCTCACGCGCATCGCGCTGCAGGAAGACCTGCTGCGCCTGTGGGAGCGCGAGCGGCGCACCATCGTGTTCGTGACGCACGACGTGGGCGAAGCCGTGTTCCTGGCCGACCGCGTGGTGCTGATGTCGCCGCGGCCGGGGCGCATCCACCGCATCTTCGATGTGCCGGTGCCGCGAGCGCGGGTCCGCGGCCAGAAGGCTCTGATCGAGATCGAGGCCGAGGTCTACCAGACGATCCACGCCGCAGCGTGAGCGGTGTGAGCAGCGTGATCAGCGCAAGGCGGGCCTTTTCGCTGCAGGCGCCTGGCGCCGCCCCGCATCGCGGCCCGTTCACCAGGCCAGCTTGAGCCCTGGTGGCAGACCCTGCACCGGCAGCGCGCCGCGGGGCTGCTGCGGCGCCGGATGGGTGTCGTCGCCGCTGTCGATGAAGTCACTCAGCACGTCGTCGCGCAGCCGGATGAAGGCCGGGTCGCTGCGGTTGCGCGGATGCGGCAGGTCGACGTCCACGGTGCGGCGGATGCGCCCGGGCGAGGGTTGCATCACCACCACGCGATCGCCGAGGAACACGGCTTCTTCCACGTCGTGCGTGACCAGCAGCATCGTGATGCGCTCCTTCTGCCAGATGCGCTGAAGCTCGTTCTGCAGCCGCGAGCGCGTGAGCGCATCGAGCGCGCCGAAAGGTTCGTCGAGCAGCAGCACGCGCGGCCGGTTGACCAGCCCGCGTGCAATGGCCACGCGCTGCGCCATGCCGCCGGAGATCTGGTGCGGCCAGGACCGCTCGAAGCCTTCGAGCCCGACCAGCGCGACGTGTTCGGCCACCAGCTCGGCCTTCTCGCGCGCGCTGAAGGGCGCGTTGCGCAGGCCGACCGCGATGTTCTGCGCCACCGTCAGCCAGGGGAAGAGCCGGTGGTCCTGGAACACGATGCCGCGCTCGCGGCCGGTGCCCGCGATGGGTTTGCCGCCGAGCAGGATCTGGCCTTCGTACTGCGTGTCGAGCCCGAGGATCAGGCGCAGCAGCGTCGACTTGCCGCAGCCGCTCGCGCCCACGATGCTCACGAAGCGGCCTTCTGGCACGTGCAGGTCGATGCCTTCGAGCACCTGCAGCTCGCCGCTCGTGGCCTGCGTGTGGGTGTAGCGCTTGCCGAGGCCGCGGATGTCGAGTTCGTTCGACGGCCGGGCATGCCCGGCGTGGGAGTTCAGTGGCGTGTTCATGGGGCGTGCTTGGGGTGTTCAGGTTGTGCGGCCGGTCCAGCGCGCCAGCCGGCGCTCCAGCGCACGGGCCGAGGCATTCATCAGCCAGCCGACCGTGCCGATCACGACCATGCCGAAGATCACCAGATCCATCTGGAAGTGCTCGCTGCCTTCGATCAGCGTGTTGCCGATGCCCCGGCCGGACACCAGCAGGTACTCGGCGCCGATGGTTGCGAGCCAGGAATAGATGAGCGCGAGGTACACGCCCGTGAAGATCGACGGCAAGGCGGCCGGCAGCACCACCTGCGTGACGGTCTGCCAGCGCGTGTAGCCGTACACCCGCGCGACTTCGAGCAGCCCGGCGGGCGCGGTGCGGATGCCGTCGCAGGTGTTCACCACCACCGGCACCAGCGCGGCCAGCGAGAGGAACACCACCTTGGCCACGTCTCCCAGCCCGAACCACACCGAGATCAGCGGGATCCACGCGAACAGCGAGATCTGCTTGAAGGTGTTGAAGCTCGGGCCGACGACGCGGTTGAAGAGCGGCGACAGGCCGAGCAGCATGCCGAACACCAGGCCCGACACGGTGCCGATGACGAAGCCGGTGAGCTCGCGTGCCAGGCTGGCGCTGAGCGCGCGCCAGAGCCGTCCGCTGGTCACCTGCTCTACCGCGGTGTCGAGCACCTTGGCGGGCGACACGAGCAGCGCCGAGTTCGCGATGTCGAGCGACGACAGCAGCCACCACAGGGCCACGGCCGCCACCGGCACCACCAGCCCGCGCCAGCGCCCGCCCGCGATCGGCCGCAGCGGCTGCACGGCGGCCAGTTCCGCCGCGTCGCGTGCCGTGGTCCTGTCGGCGCCGCTCATCGCGCGCCCCCGGGACGGTGCCGGTTCGCCGCGGATTCGAGCCGATCGAGCAGCCGGTCGATGGCGTAACCGATGGCGCCGACCACGATCACCGCGGCCATCACCAGGTCGAGCTGGAACAGTTGCCGGCCATAGACGATGAGGTAGCCGAGCCCTTCGCTCGATGCGACCAGCTCCACCACCACGAGCGACAGCCAGGCCTTGGTGAAGCCGAGCCGCACGCCGGTGAAGAGCGTCGGCACCGCATGCGGCAGCACGATCCCCAGCACCTGCTGGCGCCGGCTGTAGCCGTACACCTCGCCGACCTCGCGCAGCGACGCGGGCGTCTGCCGGAATCCCTGCAGCGTGTTGAGCGCGACCGGCACGAGCGCGGCCTTGGCGATGAGGATGTACTTCAGCGGCTCGCCGATGCCCACGAGCAGCAGCACGAAAGGCAGCCAGGCGAGCACGGGTATCTGCACCAGCGCATTGAAGGTGGGCAGCAGATAGGCCTCGACGCGGCGCGACAGGCCCATCGCCGAGCCCAGCACCAGGCCGAGCAGCGTTCCGATGGCGAAGCCCACGCCCACGCGCATGAAACTGGTGCTCACGTGCAGCCACAGGTCGCCGCTGGTGGCCAGGTCACGCAGCGTCTCCCAGACGAATTGCGGCGGCGGCAGCACCTGCGGCGAGATCCAGCCCTGCGCGGCGCCCGTGAACCACAAGGCGATGAGGGCGGCCGGCAGCAGCCAGGGGAGGGTGCGTTCGCCCCAGCGGGCGAGAAAGGGCGCGATACGCTGCCATGTCGGCAGCACGCGCGCCCGCGCGGTAGGCGCGTCGCGCTCCAGGATGGCGGCCAACTCGGCTTCAGCGCTCATGTATCTGCTCCCTCTCCCTCCGGGAGAGGGGACAGGACGACAGCGTGCTCATCGGCTTGCAACCGACTGGCCCGCCTTCGGCTGGCCCTTCGCATCGAAGGCCGTCCAGTAGTTCTCCAGCCCCTGCTTCTTCAACGATGCCTTCAGGTAGCGCGTGTCGAACCAGTCGTCGATCGAGACCTCGCGGCGGATCAGTTTGAGCTTGAGCGCGTCGGCCACCACCGCCTTGTAGCGCGCGATGATGAAGTCGTCGACCAGCGGCGAGTTGCGCACGGCGAGTGGCTGCTGGTCGAACTCCGCGGCCCAGGACGCGACCGGCGTTCCGCTGCGCGCCCAGATGCGGAACAGCTCATCGCGGTTCTTTTCTTCCGACGACCAGCGCGCGGCGCGCACGAAGACGTCGACCACGTGCTGCACCTCGGCCGGGTTGGCCTGTTCGAATTCGCTGCGCACCAGCAGCGAGGCCTGGCGCGTCAGGGCCGGGTTCTTGCCCTGCGTCGAGTACACGACCTTTGCGAGGCCCTGGTCGCGCACCTTGAACCATTCGTAGCCTCCGAAAGCGGCGTCCACGCCGTTCGACACCAGTGCCGCCTGCGCACTGCCCGCGTCCAGGTTGACGCCCTTGACGTCGCGCTCGGACAGGCCGGCCTCGGCCAGCACGTTGATCGCGACCAGGTGGCCGTTGGTGCCGCGGAAGATCGACACGTTGCGGCCCTTCAGGTCCTTGACCGATCGGATGTCCGACGGCGGCGGCGTGACCAGATAGAGGTTGTTGCGCGCGCCGCTCACCAGCAGCAGCTTGGTCTGCAGCCCGTTGGAGCGCCCGACGATCTGCGGCAGGTCGCCCTGGTAGGCGAAGTCGATCTGCTTGTTCGACAGTGCCTCGTTCACCGCTGGGCCCGCGCCCTTGAAGAACAGCCATTCGATCTTGATGCCCGAGGCCTTGAACTCTTCTTCCAGCGCGTTGTTGGTGCGCGCCACGCCGCCGGGCGAGCCGCCGAAGGTCAGGGGGTCGCCGCCACCGGCGGACGCGACGCCGATGCGGATGGTGTCGGGCGCGGCGTGGGCCGGGGCGGCTGCGGTCAGTGCCAAGGCCAGCACCGCGGACAGCGGCATGCCCCAGCGGCGCAGCAGCGCGGACAGCGATTGCGCGGTGTTCATCGGCCACCTTTCAGCGCGAGCTTGCGGCCCACCTCGGTGCCTTCGAAGAAGCGCGGGTTGGCCTCGGTATAGAAGCGGTGCGGGTTGTCGAACACGAAGGCCTTGAAGTCGGTCGCGGAGATCACGCCCTGCTGCACCAG
>CAIQMJ010000786.1 GCA_903872875.1 uncultured Variovorax sp. | reverse complement strand
TCATCTTCTCGCCGCGCTGGCCGCAGCATCCGTCGCTCCTGGAATGTCCTGGGCTCAGGGCAAGCCGATTCGTCTGGTCGTGCCCTTCCCGCCCGGCGGCGCTACCGACATCACCGGCCGCGTGCTGGGCGAAGCGCTGGCGCCGATCCTCCAGCAGCCGGTGGTCATCGACAACCGCGCCGGTGCGGGCGGCTCCATCGGCATGGCCGAAGTCGCGCGTTCGGCACCGGACGGCCTGACCTTCGGCGTCGCCACGCTGTCGACCCACGGCGTGAATCCGGCGGTCTATCAGAAGCTGCCCTACGACCCGATCAAGGGCTTCGTCGGCGTGACCGAACTGGTCAAGGCGCCGGGCGTGATCGTGATCAACCCGAAGGAACTGCCGATCAACAGCTTCGCGGAACTCGTCAAGTACCTGAAGGCCAACCCGGGCAAGGTGTCCTACGCGTCGCCGGGCAACGGCACCATCGGCCACATGTGGGGCGAGCTGTTCAAGAGCAGCACCGGCACCTCGATGGTCCACATTCCCTATCGCGGTGCGGGTCCGGCGCTCAACGACGTGCTTGCCGGGCAGGTGTCGGTGTACTTCGACCAGGTGGCCTCGTCGCTGCCCTATGTGAAGTCGGGCAAGCTGCGCGCGCTGGCGGTATCGTGGACCGGCCGGCTCGATGTGCTGCCCGACGTTCCGACCTATGCCGAACTCGGCTATCCGGCGAACAACGACCCGTCCTGGTTCGGCTTGGTCGCACCGGCCGGCACGCCGGCCGCGATGGTGCTGCGCATGCAGCAAGCCGTCGTGACCGCGATGAAGGACCCGGCCGTGCGCGACCGCCTCGCGGGCCAGGGGCTCTACCCATCGGGTACCACGCCCGACGAGTTCTCCAGGCAGATCGTGAGTGAAATCGACAAGATGAAGAAGGTCGCGGCCTTCGCCAAGATCCGATTGGAATGAGACATTGCCTATGCACCCAGTCCTGAAATTGATCCACAGCCGCGCCAACGATGCCGGCATGTCCGGCACCGGCGGCGGAACCAAGGCCGTCGACGGCGCGCCGCCGATGTTCAGCGCCGCTGCCGGCCGCACCCCGCTGGTGCTCGACTCTCCGCACAGCGGCACCGTCTACCCGGACGATTTCCGCTCCATCTGCGATCTCGCCACGCTGCGGCGCGCCGAGGACACGCACGTCGAGAAGCTCTACGACTTCGCGCCGGCCATGGGTGCGGCCTGGGTCGAAGCACACTTCCCGCGCAGCTATCTCGACGCCAATCGCGACATCACTGAAATCGACACGGCCCTGTTGGACGGCCCGTGGCCGGGCGCACTGGCGACCGATGCGCGCGTGCTCGCGAAGGTGCGGCTCGGCAAGGGCCTGATCTGGAAGCTGACCGACGAAGGCCTGCCGATCTACGCCCGCCTGCTCGGCGTCGGCGAGGTGCTGGCGCGCATCGCACGATGCTGGCAGCCCTACCACGCCGCCGTGGCCGCCGCCATCGAAGCGGCGCACGCGCGGCACGGCTACAGCATCCACATCAACTGCCACTCGATGCCCGCGCTGGCCGGCAGCCACGCCACGGAGTTTCCAGGCCAGGCGCATGCCGACTTCGTGATCGGCGACCGCGACGGCAGCACGGCCGACCCGGCTCTGTCGCAACGCATCTGCGCCCATCTGCGCGCTTGCGGCTACAGCGTCGACTACAACCATCCGTACAAGGGCGTCGAACTCGTGCGGCGTTACGGCGATCCGGCTGCGCATCGGCACAGCATCCAGGTCGAGATCAACCGCAAGCTCTACATGGACGAGGCGACCCTGGCGCTCGATCCGGCCGGCACCGCTCGACTGAAGGGCAACCTGCGCTCGCTTGTCACGATGCTGCTGGCGACCGATCCCCGCTGAATCCGGAGCACGCCCCGGCGCCGTCAACGCCGCAACAGCGCCTGTCGCAGCATCCGCGCCGCGCGGTCGCGGATCTTGCCCGGCGTGCCGCGGTGCGGCCGCGCAGGCTGCACGCGGGCAGCCGTGCAGGCCTGCAGGAAGTCGTCGAGGATCGCCGTGTCGTCGACCGTGCTGATCGTGCTGCTGCGGCGATGGAACTCCGGATGCCACTGGGTCGCCGCGATGTAGCCGTGGCCCGCCCGGCTTTCCACGCCGTGCCCGTCGCCATGCACGCGGCGGATCGCCTCGGGCACGCGGTCGGGATAGCTCCACGCCTCGATCTCGAAACCCGGCGCCAGGTCCTTGATGCCCTGGTGATGGATGCTGTTGACCCGCGCGTGCTGCACGCCCGGATACATCTGCGAAAGCTTCGTGCCCTCGACCAGCACGATGTCGTGGAAGTTCTGGTCGTAGCTCACAGGATCGCGGTGCTGCAGCGCGTTCGGGTGCTGCGTCTCGATGTCCTGGAACAGCGTCCCGCCGAAGGCCACGTTGATCAGTTGCAGCCCGCGGCAGACGCCGAAGATCGGCTTGCCGGCCTGCTCGAATGCCTCGACCAGCGCGAGGTCGTAGAGGTCGCGGATGCGATCGCCTACCCAGGCCTCGCGCAACGGCTCCTCGCCGTAGCTTCCGGGCCACACATCGGCACCGCCGTGCATCACCACGCCATCCAGCCATTCCGCATAGTGGGAAAGCTTGGTGTCACCGCGCGCCGTCTCGCCGGTCGGACAGGGCACCATCACGACCATCGCGCCGGCCGACATCAGCCAATGGGCGATCGACTGCTCCACATATTGCAGCGTCTTGTTGGTGAACAGGGACCGCGTCGGGTCGGCATGCTGGAAACAGGCGGAAAGACCGATCTTGAGGCGGCCTGCAACGGTGGTGGACATGGCGAACGGACGTTGCTGAACAGGGATTCATTGTGCAGCGCCGACGCTCGCCGCCCGGGTCGGACGGGACGCCAAGAAAGCCGCCACGACGGTGTCGGCGTCGGCTGGCTATAATCTATGGTTCGTTTCGATATGCCACGACGAGAGCACCACAGCACTTCGTCATGCCGCCGAGCCGCCGGTCGCGTTTGCCGCCGCACCCTCCAGGCCGGCTTCACAGTGTGTTGGGGCGCCGGTCCACACCGGTTCAGGCGCCCAGATTGCCACCACTGCCTTCGTTCCTGTTGAAGCGAATAGCGCGTCCGCCGCGCCTTTCAGGACGGCGAACGCCCGTTTTCAATTTTCAGGCGCCTCGCACAGGGCGGACGCCGATGGCTTTCAACGACAACTGCACAAGGGTAATACATACATGGCCAAGGAAGAACTGATCGAAATGAACGGCGCGGTGACCGAAGTCCTGCCCGACTCGCGCTACCGCGTCACGCTAGACAACGGACATCAGCTGATCGCCTACAGCGGCGGCAAGATGCGCAAGCACCACATCCGCATCCTGGCGGGCGACAAGGTCTCGCTCGAACTCTCGCCCTACGACCTGACGAAGGGCCGCATCACGTTCCGCCACCTGGAACGCCGCGGACCGCCGCCGACCACGCCGAACAACTCGCAGCGCCGCTGACCCTCCCCGTGACAGGTTCCGCCAACGGTTTCGGCACGCTGCCGCTCGCGCCGCAGATGCTCGCCAACCTTGCGCAGCTCGGCTACACGCAGATGACGCCCATCCAGGCGGCCAGTCTGCCGGTGGCGCTGCTCGGCAAGGACCTGATCGCCCAGGCCAAGACCGGCAGCGGCAAGACCGCCGCCTTCGGCCTCGCACTGCTGGCCAATCTCAATTCCCGCCGGTTCGCGGTGCAGGCCATGGTGCTGTGCCCGACGCGCGAACTCGCCGACCAGGTGACGACCGAGATCCGCCGGCTGGCCCGCGCCGAAGAGAACGTCAAGGTCGTCACGCTCTGCGGCGGTGTCGCGCTGCGCGGACAGACCGCCAGCCTCGAACACGGCGCCCACATCGTGGTCGGCACGCCCGGCCGGATCATGGACCACCTGGAGCGCGGCAACCTCGTGCTCGATGCGCTCAACACCCTGGTGCTCGACGAAGCCGACCGCATGCTGGACATGGGCTTCTTCGACGACATCGCCAAGGTCGCACGCCAGTGCCCGCCGACGCGCCAGACGCTGCTGTTCTCGGCCACCTACCCCGAAGGCATCGCCAAGCTCAGCGCCCAGTTCATGAAGGCGCCGCAGCAGATCACGGTGCAGGCGCAGCACGAGGAAGGCAAGATCCGCCAGCGCTGGTACCAGGTCACGAACGACCAGCGGCTGCACACGGTGTCGCTGCTGCTCGACCACTTCCGGCCGGCCAGCACGCTCGCCTTCTGCAACACCAAGCAGCAGTGCCGCGACCTCGTCGCCGTGCTGCAGGCGCAGGGCTTCAGCGCGATGGCGCTGTTCGGCGAACTCGAGCAGCGCGAGCGCGACCAGGTGCTGGTGCAGTTCGCCAACCGCAGCTGCTCGGTGCTGGTGGCGACCGACGTGGCCGCCCGCGGGCTGGACATCGCCCAGCTGGCCGCAGTGATCAACGTCGACGTGACGCCCGATTCGGAAGTGCACATCCACCGCATCGGTCGCACCGGCCGCGGTGATGCCGAAGGCATCGTGCTCAACCTGGCCAGCATGGACGAGATGGGCAGCGTCGGCAAGATCGAGCAGTTGCAGGGCCGCGAGTCCGAATGGCATCCGCTGACCGAACTCACGGCCGGCACCGGTGAACCGCTGCGCGCCCCGATGTCCACGATCCAGATCGTGGGCGGCCGCAAGGAAAAGATTCGCGCCGGCGATGTGCTCGGCGCGTTGACCGGCGACGCCGGTTTCAGCAAAGAGCAGGTCGGCAAGATCAACGTCAACGAGTTCTCCACCTATGTGGCGGTCGACCGCCGCATCGCGCAGGAAGCCGTTCGCAAGCTCTCCACCGGCCGCGTCAAGGGCAAGACCGTCAAGGTTCGCCTGCTCGACGATGTGGCCTAATCACGTTTCGAAACCTTCACTTTTTACGAGCTACCCATGCCCAAGAAAATTCGCACCGAGGCAGACCGTCTTGCCACTCCCGCTCCCACGCCCGTCGCCGGCTACAACATCCCCCGTTCGGGTGGCGGCCAGAAGGTCAGCCTCGAGCGCGGCACCGCGACGCGCAGCAAGAAGAACCCTGGCAAGCGCCCCAAGAAGGGCGGCTGACACGCCGGGCCTTGCGCCCATCCAATGAAAAACGCGCCCCGATGGGCGCGTTTTTCATTGGGGCCGCGACAACGTGCTCATCGCCCGCGACCGACCTACCGCCGGGTAGCGCCCAAGTCGCCCACGCGACGCGGGATGCGGGCAAACCTCAGTCGACGCTCGCGGCTTCGCTCCCCACAATCCGCCCCTTGCAACCCCCGATGCCGCTTGTCGGCGTGACCCGGCGCTTTCGCGAGGATCGATGTGGAACTCTTCTTCCAGCAACTTCTGAACGGCCTCACGGTCGGCGGCGTCTACAGCCTGGTCGCCCTCGGCCTCACGCTGGTCTACGGCATCCTGCACGTGCCGAACTTCGCGCACGGCGCCTTCTACATGGCGGGCGCCTTCGCGGGCTACTACCTGATGACGGCGCTGGGCCTGAACTACTGGATCGCGATGGCCGGCGCGGCCGCCATCGTCGCGCTGCTCGCGATGCTGGCCGAGCGGCTGGTGTTCCATCCGCTGCGCAACGCGCCCGAGCTGCACGACATGATCGCGGCGATCGGCATCCTGCTGTTCCTCGAGGCCGGTGCGCAGGCGATGTTCGGCGCCGACTTCCACCGCATGCCCACGCCGTACGGCCAGATCGTCGAGGTGTTCGGTCTCACGGCGCCGCTGCAGCGGCTGCTGATCATCGCGGGCGCCTTCGGGCTGATGGTGCTGCTGCACCTGTTCCTGAACCACACGACGCTCGGCTCGACCATCATCGCGATGGCACAGAACCGCGACGGCGCCGCGCTGGTCGGCATCGACGCGACGCGCGTCACGCTGCTGGTGTTCGCGATCTCCGGTGCGCTGGCCGGCATCGCGGCGGTGCTCTATGCACCGATCAACCTCGTCTACCCGGCGATGGGCAACCTCGTGATCACCAAGGCCTTCGTGATCATCATCCTCGGCGGCATGGGCAGCTTCCCGGGCGCGATCGTCGGCGGACTGATCATCGGCATGGCCGAGAGCTTCGGCGGCTTCTATTTCTCGACCGACTACAAGGACATCATCGCCTTCGTGCTGCTGGTGGTGATCCTGTCGTTCCGTCCGCAGGGCCTCTTCACCACGCGGGGGGCGCGCTGATGAAACTGCTGCAATGAAAGACCGGCTGGATCCTGCTGGCGCTGGCAGCGCTGCTGTTTCCGCTGTTCGCCCACAACAACTACCTGATCTCGGTGGCGACGCAGGCCTTCATCATGGCGCTGGCGGCCATCGGCCTGAACCTGATCACCGGCTACACCGGCCAGTTCAACCTCGCGCACGGCGCGTTCATGGCGGTGGGCGCCTACACGGTGGGCATCCTGACGGTCGATTACCAGGTGACGTTCTGGATCGCGTTCGCGCTGGCCGGTGTCGTCACCGCGATCCTGGGCTTCTTCATCGGCTTGCTGTCGCTGCGCCTGAAGGGGCACTACTTCTCGATCTTCACGCTGTGCGTGAGCTACATCATGTTCCTGCTGATCGAGAAGTGGGAAAGCCTGACCCACGGCACGGTCGGCATCATGGGCATCCCGGTGCCCGCCGGCATCGGCCCGGTCCAGTTCGGCACGCCGCTGTCGCAGTACTACCTGGTGCTGGCGTTTCTGGCGCTGGGCGTCTGGATCATGTCGCGCATCGTGAACTCGCTGCTCGGGCGCAGCTTCATGGCGGTGCGCAACAGCGACGAACTGGCCGAAGCGCTGGGCATCGACCTGATGCGCACCAAGACCCTGTCCTTCGTGCTCTCGGTCGTCTACGCCGGCTTTGCCGGCGCGCTGTATGCCGGGCAGGTGCGCTTCCTCGGACCCGACCTGGCGAGCGAGGTCGTCACCTTCGACCTGGTCATGTTCGTGCTGGTCGGCGGCATCGGAACCCTGCTCGGGCCGCTGGTGGGCACGGGGCTGGTGACCTGGATGACGCAAGGCCTGCAGTTCCTGCAGGATTACCGCATGGTGGTGTTCGGGCCGGTGCTGATCGCGCTAATCATCTTCCTGCCCGACGGCATCGTCGGCACCTGGCTCAATCGCCGCGCGCGCCGCGCCGACACGACGCGAGGTAAACCCCATGCTTGAAATCATCGACCTGACCAAACTGTTCTTCGGCCTGACAGCGGTCGACCACGTGAGCACGCGTTTCGAGCGCGGCCAGGTCAGCGCCATCATCGGCCCGAACGGCGCCGGCAAGACCACCTTCTTCAACCTGATCGCCGGCACGCACCGGCCGAGTTCGGGGAAGATCCTGTTCAACGGCCAGGATGTGACCGGCCTGCGACCGGACCACGTGGCGCGCCTGGGCATCGCGCGCACCTTCCAGACTACGCACCTGTTCGACAACGCGACGATCATCGACAACCTGATCGTCGGCCACCGCCTGCGCACGCACTCCGGCCTGTGGGATGTGCTGGTCAACAGCAAGCGCCTGCAGCAGGAGGAAAAGGTCTGCCGCGAGAAGGCGATGGAGGCGCTCGACTTCG
>CAIQMJ010000785.1 GCA_903872875.1 uncultured Variovorax sp. | reverse complement strand
CGCCGCCACAACCGCGGAAGCAGCCTAGAGCGCGCAGGTGCGGAAGCCGAAGAAGCCGTCGTCCCGCTCCGGTGGCGCGAAGCCGCGGCGCTTCGTCCAGCGCAAGCGCGACGCCGTCGCGAACGAGGCGCCGCGCTGCACGCGCGCCGCACCGAAGGTTGGCTGCGGGTCGAAGGGCGTGCCGGCGCTCCATGCATCGCCGCGGTAGCCGGTCCAGGGCTGCAGCCGGCCGGACATCCACTCCTGCACGTCGCCCCAGCGGAAGCCGCGGCGCACGGCCTGGTGCGCGGCGATTTCCCATTCGACCTCGGTTGCGACGCGACGGCCCGCCCAGCGGGCCCAGGCGTCGGCCTCCCACCAGCTCAGATGCATGGCGCTGTGGTGGCCGGACACTCGCACGGTCCGACCGAAGCGCTGCTGGAGCACCGAGCCGCCGGTGCCATGGCGCGATCCGCCGATCTGCTCGACATGGCGCGGGCCACGCCGGCCGTCGGCTTGTTCCAGCAGCCATTGCCGACCCTGCGGATGCCACAGATCGTCGCGGTCATAGCCCCCGTCGTCGACGAACTCGATGAACTGGCTCCAGGTGACGGGCTGCGCGTCGATCTCGAACTCAGGCACGTCGACCGATTCACGCCCATGCTCCTGGGCGAGCGCAAAGCTGTCGTCGGGAGCGCCCAGCACCCATCGCGTGGCAGGCAGCGCCAGCGTCGGCCGCGCGACCGTGGCGGGCGCCGCTTCGACATCCAGCGGCAGGCCCAGCGTCTGGGCCATCACGACCAGTTGCTCGCCGCGCAGGTCTTCATGCAGCAGCGCAAGCCGATAGAAATAAAGACCCGCATCGTTCTCTGCCGCGCGCGCGAGCAGGTCGAGCGTGGCTTCGAGCGTCTCGAGCAGGTAGCTGCGCGTCTGCACGAGGCCGGGCAAGCCCTCCGCCCAACAGACATCGGGACCGCCTTGCAGCGGATTCCACCATTCGTCCGCATGCGGCTCGACCGACGCGAGCCGTGTCGGCCGCGCCGGGCAGGTCGATCCGAATGCACGCTGCGTGTTGCGCGCGATCCAGCTTTCGGCGAACCAGCCGATATGCCCGGCAAGCCACACGGGAGGCACCACACCCTGCAGCCGCGGCACATGCTCCACCGCCGAGCCGAGCGCCTGCTCGTAGAGCGACAGCAGATGCAGCGTGTGGTTGCGGGCGTCGATCAGCGCCAGCGACAGCAACTCGCGGCCGGCGCCGAAAACATCCGGTGAATCGACCGGCCGCACAGCGCCCGAAGATGGAAAAGCGGGAAACGACGAAGGCGATGCGGCCATCGGAGGATTATGGCGACAGGCTCGGCCATGCGCCCCGCGAAGGCAGGGAAATGCCTCGGGGAAAGCCCGCCCGTGCCTCGATAGAATCCTGGGCGCCTCATGCACCCGACCCGCCGGCACACGAAGCCGGCGCGTCGGGTGTTTTGCTGGGGCATCCATCTCAAAAGAACCGGAGTAGACAATGCAAGGCTTGTTGAAGCTGTCCCGAGCCATCGACTGGCTCAACGCCCAAGTGGGCAAATATGCGATCTGGATCATCCTGGCTTCGACGGCAATCAGCGCCATCAACGCGGTAGTCCGCAAGGTCTTCAACACCAGCTCGAACGCCTATCTCGAAGTCCAGTGGTACCTGTTCGCCTGGTCCTTCCTGATCGCCGCGGGTTTCACGCTGCTGAACCGTGAACACGTGCGGATCGACGTGCTGAGCAGCCGCCTGCCCAAACGCACCCAGATCTGGATCGACATCGTCGGCTTTGCCTTCTTCCTCACACCGCTGTGCATCGTGGTGCTGAACTACACCGTGCCGATGGTGATCCAGCAATACCAGTCCGGCGAGATGTCGGGCAATCCCGGCGGACTGATCCGCTGGCCGGTGTGGCTCGCGCTGCCCGTGGGCTTCACGCTGCTGATGCTGCAGGGCTGGTCGGAGCTGATCAAGCGCGCGGCCTTCCTGAAGGGCCAGGGCCCCGACCCGACGCTCAAGCTCGGGGAGAAGACCGCCGAGGAAGAGCTTGCCGAGGTGCTGCGCGAACGCTCGCGCGACGCGGCAGTCCCGGCGCAAGCGCGCTGAACCGGAGCCATCAGTTCATGGAGTTCCTCACGTCCAATTTCGCGCCCATCATGTTCGGTGGGCTGATCCTCTTCCTGCTGCTGGGCTTCCCGGTCGCTTTCAGTCTCGGGGCCTGCGGCCTCTTCTTCGGGTTCGTCGGCATCGAGGTCGGCGTGTTCCCTGCCTCGGTGATGGCCTGGCTGCCACAGCGCCTCATCGGGATCATGGCGAACGACACGCTGCTCGCCGTGCCCTTCTTCACATTGATGGGGCTGATCCTCGAGCGCAGCGGCATGGCCGAGGATCTGCTAGACACGATCGGGCAGGTCTTCGGTCCGATGCGCGGCGGCCTCGCCCTGGCGGTGATCTTCGTGGGTGCGCTGCTCGCAGCCACCACCGGGGTGGTCGCGGCTTCGGTCATCTCGATGGGCCTGATCTCGCTGCCTATCATGCTGCGCTATGGCTACGACCGACGGCTGGCCAGCGGCGTGATCGCCGCGTCGGGCACGCTGGCGCAGATCATCCCTCCGTCGCTGGTGCTCATCATCATGGCCGACCAGCTCGGCAAGAGCGTGGGCGACATGTACAAGGGCGCCTTCCTTCCCGGCTTCATGCTGGTCGGCTGCTATGTGGTGTGGGTCATATTCCTGGCGTTCTTCAGGCCGGAGCGCGTGCCCGCGCTGCCGCCCGAGGCGCGCATCTACCGCGAACCCAACGGTAGCGGCGGCTATCCGTCGCTGGTGGTTCTGATGCTGATCTCGGCGGCCGTCTCCGTGCTGCTGGCCCGCCACATGGTGGATCTGCACACCTGGTGGCAAGGCGAACCGGTGACCTTCGTCGCGACCGATGAGAAGGTCGTCGTCGCGATGTGCGGCGGCACCTTCGTGGCCTTCGTCATCGCGGCCGTCAATCGCATCACCGGTCTGGGGCTGCTGTCGCGGCTCGCCGAGCGCGTGACCTTCGTCCTCATTCCGCCGCTTCTGCTGATCTTCCTGGTGCTCGGCACCATTTTCCTGGGCGTGGCGACACCGACCGAAGGCGGCGCCATGGGCGCCATGGGCGCACTGGTGATGGGGGCGCTGCGCCGTCGCATCGACTTCAAGCTGATGCAGCAGGCACTGGCCTCGACCACCAAGCTGTCGTGCTTCGTGATGTTCATCCTGATCGGCGCGACCGTATTCAGCCTGGTGTTCCAGGCCGCCGATGGCCCGATCTGGGTCGAGCACCTGCTGACACACCTGCCCGGCGGGCAGGTGGGCTTCCTGATCCTGGTGAACGTGCTGATCTTCTTCCTCGCGTTCTTCCTGGACTATTTCGAGCTCTCCTTCATCGTGGTGCCACTGCTCGCGCCGGTGGCACAGAAGCTGGGCATCGACCTGATCTGGTTCGGCGTGCTTCTGGCGGTGAACATGCAGACCTCGTTCATGCATCCTCCGTTCGGCTTCGCGCTGTTCTTCCTGCGTTCCGTCGCGCCCGAGAAGCCCTATGTCGACCGCGTGACGCAGAAGGTCATGCAGCCGGTCACGACGATGCAGATCTATCGGGGCGCGATTCCGTTCGTGCTGATCCAGTTGGTGATGGTGGGAGTGCTGATCGCCTTCCCAGGCCTGGTCACGGGTAGCCTGGACAAGGTTCAGAACGTCGACCTCGAGAAGGTGGGCGACCAGATGCGCGAGGGCCTGCAGCCCGAGGGCAGCGGTGGCGGCTACGGCTCGGACGCCGGCTACGGCAGCGAACCTGCGCCGACGGGCGACAGCGCGACACCGGCTCCAGCACCTGCGCCGAATGCATCCGAACCTGCACCTGTCGACCCCGGCGCCGCCGACAAGCCGACCGAGGACGACCCGATGAAAGCCATGCAGGATGCGCTGAAGCCCAAGCAGGGGCAGTAGCTCAGGTGCAGGGGCTGCTGGGGCAGCCCCGTGTCGCCGATGCGTCTTCAAAGGCCTCGCTCCGCGGGGCTTTTTTCATGGGCCAACGCTGCCAACTGCAACCCGTCCGCATTTTCAAGACAAAAAAAACCGCGCACCGCGCGGTTTGTTCATGGCCGACATGACGCCGGCCAGTGAAGACGATCAGATCTTCACGCCGTTCATGTACTGGTTGAACGGATATTCCGAGAAGCGGTTCCACAGGATCTGATCGCGCTGGAACGCACGCATGTCCTGGTGGATCTTCTTGAAATCGGCCGACTTGGCTTCGTGCTCGGCAAACACTTCCATCGCGCTGGTGTAGCCCGCGTCCATGACGGCTTTCGGGAAGGCCTTGAGCTGCGTTTTGTCAGCGACCAGTTTCTTCAACGCGATCGGGTTGTAGGCGTCGTACTTGGCCGTCATGTCGGTCGCGGCGACCTTCGTGGCCGCATCGACGATCGCCTTGTTCTCATCGGACAGCTTGTTGAAGGCCTTGACGTTGATGAAGAACTCGAGGTCGGCACCGCCTTCCCACCAGCCGGGGTAGTAGTAGTACGGCGCAACCTTGTTGAAGCCGAGCTTCTGGTCGTCGTACGGGCCGACGAACTCGGCTGCGTCCAGCGTGCCCTTTTCGAGCGCCTGGTACACGTCGCCAGCCGGCATGTTCTGGGAAATCACGCCCAGCTTGGCCATCGACTCGCCGAAGACGCCGCCGCCCATGCGCATCTTCAGGCCCTTGAGGTCTGCAACGGTCTTGATTTCCTTGCGATACCAGCCGCCCATCTGCGTACCGGTATTGCCCGCGCTGGCGGTCTTGAAGTTGTACTGCGCGAAGAAGGCATCCAGCAGCTTGCGGCCGTTGCCATATTCCTTCCAGGCGGTGTTCTGGCGTGCGGTCAGGCCGAAGGGCACGGCGCAGCTGAAGGCAAAGATCGGGTCCTTGCCGGTGAAGTAGTAGGACGCGCTCTGCGCCATCTCGATGTTGTCGCCCTGCAGGGCATCGACCACGCCGAACGCAGGCATCAGTTCGCCCGCCGGGTGCACCGTGACCTCGAACTTCCCGCCAGACAGCGCTTTGACGGTCTTGGCGAACATTTCGGCGCTGCCGAAGATCGTGTCCAGGGAACGAGGGAAGCTCGAAGCCAGGCGCCAGCGAACGGCTGCCTGCGCATGGACTGCGGGCGCGATGCCGGCAGCGAGAACGCCGGCGATGCCGGCGTTTTTGATGAGGGAACGACGATCCATTGAATTCACTCCGGGGTGCTGGAAAAACGAAAACGCGGCCCTCGGGCCGCGTTGGTGGACTTTTTGAGCCGAGGGGATTCTAGAAACTCGACTGCAGTTCCACAGGCGGGGTTTTCCCTGCGACAGCACCAAAACGCTCGGTGATCGATGCTGAGATGCCAGCCGCATCGAGCCCCACGCTCGCCAGCAGCTTGACCGGATCGCCGTGTTCGATGAAGCGATCGGGCAGGCCGAGCTGCAAGACCGGCTTCGCCATTCCGGCGGCCTGCAGCGCCTCGAGCACCGCGCTACCCGCACCGCCCATGATGGCGCCCTCCTCGATCGTCACCAGCGCTTCGTGCGAGCCTGCAACCTGGAGCAGCAATTCGATGTCGAGCGGCTTCGCCCAGCGCATGTCGACGACCGTGGCATCTAACCGCGCTGCGGCTTCGAGCGCCGGATGCAGCAGTGTCCCGAAGGCGAGGATCGCGATACGCGCGCCTTCGCGCCGTATCTCGCCCTTGCCGAAAGGCAGCGCTTCGAGCGTGAGATGCGGCACCGCACCGACGCCGGCGCCACGCGGGTAGCGCACCGCCACCGGATGGTTCTGCGCATAGGCCGTGCTCAACAGCGCACGGCATTCGGCCTCGTCCGACGGACAGGCCACGCTCATGTTCGGAATGCAGCGGAGGAAGGAAATGTCGTAGGCGCCGGCATGCGTCGCGCCATCGGCGCCGACCAGCCCGGCACGATCGAGCGCGAACACCACCGGCAGGTTCTGGATCGCCACGTCGTGGATCAACTGGTCGTAGGCGCGCTGCAGAAAGGTCGAATAGATCGCCACCACCGGCTTCAGGCCTTCGCACGCCAGCCCGGCCGCGAAGGTGACCGCATGCTGCTCGGCGATACCGACGTCGTAATAGCGGCCCGGAAAGCGCTGCTCGAACTCGACCATGCCCGAGCCTTCGCGCATCGCGGGCGTGATGCCGACCAGGCGCCCGTCCTGCGCCGCCATGTCGCACAGCCACTGGCCGAACACCTGGGTGAAGGTCTGCTTCGGCGTGGCCGCAGGCTTGACCAGGCCGATCTTCGGATCGAACTTGCCGGGCCCGTGATAGGCCACCGGGTCGGCCTCGGCCAACTTGTAGCCCTGGCCCTTCTTGGTCACCACATGCAGGAACTGCGGGCCATCGAGCTGACGCAGGTTTTCCAGCGTCGGCACCAGCGAATCGAGGTCGTGGCCATCGATCGGGCCGACATAGTTGAAGCCGAACTGCTCGAACAGCGTGGCAGGCACGACCATGCCCTTGGCGTGCTCCTCGAGCCGCTTGGCCAGCTCGAAGAGCGGCGGCGCGGCGCGCAGCACACTCTTGCCGACGCTCTTGGCCGCTGCGTAGAAATTACCGCTCATG
>CAIQMJ010000784.1 GCA_903872875.1 uncultured Variovorax sp. | reverse complement strand
CGTGTCGCTTCGCCAACCCCCTTGCAGGGGGCGACACCTGCGGACCGGCGGAGCCTGTTCCGCGGCGTCTCGCGAACAGGCACGCTCTTCGGCGCCATGGCGCTCGCTGCAGCACTCGCCGGCTGTGCGGGCATGCCCGATGCACGTTCGGTGCGGCTCGACGGCACGCCGCGCATGGCGGTGGTCTCGGCGTTCGCGCCCGAAGTCGTGCTGCTCAGCAAGCAGCTGCGCGAGCCGAAGACCTACACCGTCAACGGCACCGATTTCACGACCGGCACGCTCGAAGGCAAGCCGGTCGTGCTGTTCATGTCGGGCATCAGCATGACCAACGCGACCATGAACACGCAGGTGGCGCTCGACCGATTCCAGGTCAGCCACATCGTGTTCAGCGGCATTGCGGGGGGCGTGAACCCTGCCCTGCACATCGGCGACGTGACCGTGCCGGTGCAGTGGGGCCAGTACCTCGAGGTGCTGATGGCGCGCGAGACCGCGCCCGGCAAGTACAGCCCGCCGCCCTGGATGAAGGACGTCACGATGCCGGCCTTCGGGATGATGCATCCGCGGCCGGTCGAGGTGCGTTCCGCGGCACAACCGGCCATCCAGCGCAAGTTCTGGTTCGAGGTCGACCCGAAGATGCTGGCCGTGGCGCGCAGCATCGGCAACGTCGAACTCGCGAACTGCGCCAGTGCGGGCCAATGCCTCACGACCCGGCCGAAGCTGGTCGTGGGCGGCAACGGCGTCTCGGGCCAGGCCTTCATGGACAACAAGGCGTATCGCGAATACGTGTTCCAGGCCTTCCAGGCCAACACGCTCGACATGGAAACCGCGGCGGTCGGCATGGTCGCGTACAGCAATGGCGTGCCGTACATCGCGTTCCGCTCGCTGAGCGACCTGGCCGGTGGCGGCGACGGAGAGAACGAGATGGGCACCTTCATGGGCGTCGCGGCCGACAACTCGGCCAAGGTATTGCTGGCCTTTTTGGCGGCCTGGAAATGAGGGCTCCCTTGCTCCCTCCCCCGCCGGGGGAAGGAGAAAAACCATGAGCGCTCAGGTGCTGAGGTTGGACTGCATCACCAAGCGCTTCGGCGCACTGGTCGCCAACGACGGCATTTCCCTGACGCTGCATGCCGGTGAAGTGCTCGCCCTGCTCGGCGAGAACGGCGCGGGCAAATCCACGCTGATGTCGATCCTGTTCGGCCACTACACCGCCGACGAGGGCCGCATCGAGGTCTTCGGCAAGCCGCTGCCGCCGGGCAATCCGAAGGCCGCGCTCGCGGCCGGCGTCGGCATGGTGCACCAGCACTTCACGCTGGCCGACAACCTGAGCGTGCTCGACAACGTGCTGATGGGCACCGAATCGCTCTGGCGCCCGTTCTCGCGCCGCCGCGCCGCGCGCGAACGGCTGCTCGAGGTGTCGCAACGCTTCGGCCTGCCGGTGCGGCCCGAAGCGAAGATCGGCGACCTGTCGGTCGGCGAGCGCCAGCGCGTGGAGATCCTCAAGGCGCTGTACCGCGGCGCCCGCATCCTGATCCTCGACGAGCCGACCGCCGTGCTCACGCCGCAGGAGAGCGAGGCGCTGTTCGCAACGCTTGCGCAGATGGTGGCGCAAGGCCTGTCGGTCATCTTCATCAGCCACAAGCTGCCGGAAGTGCTGCGCGTGTCGCAGCGCATCGCGGTGCTGCGCGGCGGCAAGCTGGTGGCCGAAGCGGCCGCCGCCGGCACCACGCAGGCCCAACTCGCGCTGTGGATGGTCGGCCATGCGGTCGAGACCACGCAGCGCCGGCCCGCCAAACGCATTGGCGATGCGGTCTGCATGCTCGACCACGTGAGCACCGCGGGCAGCGGGCACGACCGGCTCGATGACGTGTCGCTCACCTTGCGCGCGGGCGAGATCGTCGCCATCGCCGGCGTGTCTGGCAACGGCCAGGTCGCGCTGGCCGACCTGCTGAGCGGCACGCGCCGCACGGTCGCAGGCACGGTGCAATTGATGGGCCGCGCGCTGCCGCCCTCGCCCGCCAGGCTGGTGCCGCGCGGCGTCGCGCGCATCCCCGAAGACCGGCATGCGGTGGGCGTGATCGGCGACCTGCCGG
>CAIQMJ010000783.1 GCA_903872875.1 uncultured Variovorax sp. | reverse complement strand
GCCCAGACCTTGAACAGGAACTCGCGGATCTCCTCGCGCACCGGCATGTCGTCGAGCAGTTTGCGCAACTCGATGGTGTACTGGATCGCCATCGTCTCCTTCTGCTCGATCTGCTGGGCGACGCTCACGACGCGCTGAGTCGCGTCGCTCTGGGTCAGGTACTTGTCGAGGAAGACGACGAACTCGTCGAGCACGAGCCTGAAAACACGCTGCCCCGTCTCCGGATACTGCTCGATCACCTGAACCACGCGTCGGATCTCGCCTTCCAGTGCGCTCCCGGAGATGGCGGCCGCATCGAATCCCATCACGACCGACCCCATACGGTCGATCAGCATGCGCGCCGGATGCTGCAGCGTGCCGAAGAACTCGGGTTCGGCAATGGCCACGCGCAGCACCGGCATCTGGAGCCGTGCGAACCAGACACGCGCGGAGAACGGAATGCGCTCTTCGGCGAGGATCGACTGGAACATGAGCGCGACGATCTCGACGGTCGCCTTGTCCGCCGTGGTCGGCGCGCGCCGCTTGAGCTCGCTGGTGCGGCGGCGCAGGTCGGCGGCCGAATGCTGCATGACGATGGCCGCATTGCCATTGGCTGGATACTGAAGCGCCATCCGGCGATAACCCACCTCGGCACTGGACAGCGCGTCGGAGAAGGCTTTCGAATGCTCGGCCTGATTGCCAATGGCGTTTTCGCCGGGAGGTGAGCGCGCGGAATCGCCGCCCACGCGCGTCGCGACGAAACGTTTGAGGCTGGCCAGTACCGTCTGGGCGCGCTGACGTGCGATCTGCAACGGCGACCCCATGCCGACCGATGCGCCGACGCGTCGCTCGACGTGGCCGAGGATCGCGTTGATGGAGTTCCGCCAGCCAGCGGGCTGTGCCGGCGAAGCCGGGATGTTTCCAGGCGGTGCGGCGTCGCGCGGCACCGAATGCTGCGGACGCCGAACGAGGCCCTTGAGTTCGATCTCGGGCATCACCCCGGCCTCGACCAGGAAAGCATTGGCGCTTTGGTAGGCCGCCGCGAAAACCTCGGCCACTTCCTGCTGGATCACGTCCT
The DNA here is from genome assembly GCA_903872875.1 of uncultured Variovorax sp. Taxonomy (GTDB): domain Bacteria; phylum Pseudomonadota; class Gammaproteobacteria; order Burkholderiales; family Burkholderiaceae_C; genus Variovorax. The sequence goes on along the minus strand of CAIQMJ010000783.1, from coordinate 1,918 downwards.
GTACGCGCGCCCATACCGTGCGTGCCAAGCCGCTGGCGAGCCATTGCGAGACCAGCATTCCCGCCAGCGCCTCGGGCCGGAGCACGTCGCCGGCGTCCAGTTCGACACGACCTTCGAGATGCTGGATTCGCAGGCGCAGATCGTTGAACTCGAATCCGGCCCTGCTGCGGATCGCCTCGGCGAGGCGCGAGGACAGGAGCTTGTTTTCCACGACATCGTCGCCTATCAGCGCAAGCGGAGAGCGGGTCGACGCGGGTGACATGTCGACGCGGCGTTCGCCGGTGACGGACTGCGGTTGGTGCCAACCGGCCTGGGTCAACGCGATCCAGTTCGGCGCGCGTTCGTGGAAGGCCAGGAAGTCATCGCGACGCTCCTGCATGTCGCGCGCGCTGGCGGTCAGGCTGGCCTGCGCAGCAAGCCGTTCGCCGATGGCGCGCGACAAGGGCACGATCACGCCGCTGGTGGTGGACAGGAAGCGCTCCCGGGCTTCACGCGCCAGCTCGAGCGAACTGACATGGGGCCGCGACGCGTTGCTCATTCGGAGACTTTCGCGATCCGCATGGCCGTGCGCGTCTGCCAGGAGCCGGTCCGGCGATGCGCTCAGACCGTTGCGCCGGCGTTCGGATCGTCCGGATCGCCTTCACGCTTGACCGGCACCTTCACCAGGTCTTCGCGCTTGATGCCCAGCCACATGGCGATCGCGGCCGCCACGAAGCACGACGAGTAGATGCCGAAGCAGATGCCGATCGTCAGTGCCAACGCGAAGTAGTGCAGCGTCGGGCCGCCGAAGAAGAACATCGACAGCACCACGAGCTGCGTCGAGCCGTGGGTGATGATCGTGCGGCTGATGGTCGAGGTGATCGCGTTGTCGATGATCTCCTGCGTGTTCAGCTTGCGGTAGCGCCGGAAGTTCTCGCGGATCCGGTCGAAGATCACGACCGATTCGTTCACCGAGTAGCCCAGCACCGCCAGCACCGCCGCCAGCACCGCCAGCGAGAACTCCCATTGGAAGAACGCGAAGAAGCCCAGAATGATCACCACGTCATGCAGGTTGGCCAGCACAGTGGAGAGCGCGAACTTCCACTCGAAGCGGAAGGCGAGGTAGATCATGATGCCGACCACCACCATGCCGAGCGCCTTGAGGCCGTTGGTGGTGAGTTCCTCTCCGACCTGCGGGCCGACGAACTCGTTGCCGCGCAGCGTGGCGGTGGGTTCGGCCGCCTTGAGCGCATCCATCACCTGTGCGCTCTGCTGGGCCGAGGTCTGGCCCTTCTGCACCGGCAGGCGGATCTGCACGTCGCGCGAAGTGCCGTAGTTCTGCACCTGAACGTCCTGGTAGCCGAGCTTGCCGATCGTCTCACGGACCTTGCCGACGTCGACCGACTGCTGGTAGGCGACCTCCATCACCGTGCCGCCGGTGAACTCCACCGACAGATGCAGCCCGCGGTGGAGCAGGAAGAACACGGCGAGCGCGAAGGTCGCGAAAGAAATGACGTTCAGCACCAGCGCATGGCGCATGAACGGGATGGTCTTGTGGATGCGGAAGAATTCCATGGCGTTGACCCTTTATTTCGCTTCGGCCATGGCCGTGCCGTCGGTCTTGGGCCGCCACACGGTGCCGATCGACACCGTCTTGAGCTTCTTCTTGCTGCCGTACCAGAAGTTCACCAGGCCACGCGAGAAGAACACGGCCGAGAACATCGAGGTGACGATGCCGATGCAATGCACCACCGCAAAGCCGCGCACCGGACCGGAGCCGAAGGCCAGCAACGCGATGCCCGCGATCAGCGTGGTCACGTTGGAGTCGAGGATGGTGCCCCAGGCGCGGTCGTAGCCGGCGTGGATGGCGGCCTGCGGCGAGGCGCCGCTGCGCAGCTCCTCGCGGATGCGCTCGTTGATCAGCACGTTGGAGTCGATC
>CAIQMJ010000782.1 GCA_903872875.1 uncultured Variovorax sp. | reverse complement strand
CCTGCTGCCGCGCATGAAGAGCCTGGACCATGGAGACACCAAGGTGCTCGCGTGGCTCAAGGCACGCTACAGCGGCGGATTGCGGCGCGTGCTGGCGCGGCCGAAGGCGGCGCTGTGGGCCGCCGGTGCGGCAGTGCTGCTGGCCGGCGCGGCGGTGCCGTTCTTCCCGACCACCTTCCTGCCGCCGTTCAACGAAGGCACTTTCCTGATCGGCATCCGGCTGAACCCGGGCGTGACGCTGGCTGAGAGCGCGGCGCTGGCGCGCCAGGCCGAAGTGCTGGTCGCCCAGGTGCCGGAGGTGGTGCACGTCGGCCGCCGCAGCGGCCGCGCCGAGCTCGACGAGCATGCCGAGGGCGTACATGTGAGCGAGCTCGACGTCGGCCTGCTGCCGACCGCCGAACTGAAGCGTCCGATGTCGGAGATCGCAGCCGACATCCGCGCGCGGCTCGCGAACCTGCCGGCCGCGATCGCCATCGGCCAGCCGATTTCGCACCGCATCGACCACATGCTGTCGGGCGTGCGCTCGCAGATCGCGATCAAGCTGTTCGGCGAGGACCTCGACACGCTGCGTGGCCAGGCGGACGTACTGCGCGCCAGGCTGGCGGCGATCCCTGGGCTGGCCGACCTGGAGATCGAGAAGCAGGTGCTGGCGCCGCAGATCAAAGTACGTGTCGACTACGCCGCCGCCGCGCAATACGGCGTGCCGGTGCCGCAGGTGCTGACCGCGCTGCAGAGCCTGGTCGAAGGCGAGAAGGTGGCCCAGATCATCGAGGGCGGCCGGCGTTTCGCATTGGTCGTGAGGCTGCCGGAAGAGGCCCGCTCGATCGATGGTCTCGGCCGGATCCTGATCGAGACGCCGAGCGGGCGCATCCCGCTGTCGACCATCGCGAGCATCGAGGACGGCGACGGCCCGAACCAGATCAGCCGCGACGATGGCAAGCGCCGCATCGTGCTGTCGGCCAACGCGCAGGGCAGGGCGCTGTCGGAGGTGGTGGCCGACATCCGCGCCGCCGTGGCCGCCACGCCGCTGCCCGAGGGCTACTTCGTGACGCTGGGCGGCCAGTTCCAGGCGCAGGAAGAGGCTTCGCGCCTGGTCGGGTTGCTATCGATCGCATCGCTCGCGCTGATGTTCGTGGTGCTCTACAGCCGCTACCGCTCGGCCGTGTTATCGGCGCTGGTGATGGCGAACATCCCGCTGGCGCTTGTCGGCGCCGTGGTCGGCCTGTGGCTGTCGGGCCAGCCGCTGTCGATCGCGGCGCTGGTCGGCTTCATCACGCTCGCGGGTATCTCGGTGCGCAACGGCATCCTGAAGGTCAGCCACTACGTGAACCTGATGCGCTTCGAGGGCGAGCGATTCGACCAGGCGATGGTCATGCGCGGCTCGCTCGAGCGGCTGGCGCCCGTGCTGATGACGGCGCTGGTGACGGCCTTCGCGCTGGCGCCGCTGCTGTTCGAGGCCGAGCGCCCCGGAACCGAGGTGTTGCATCCGGTGGCGGTGGTGATCTTCTCCGGGTTGATCAGCTCGACGCTGCTCGACACCTTCCTGACGCCCGCGATGTTCTGGCTGTTCGGCCGCAAGGCGGCGCAGCGGCTGGCGGACGACCGCACCGCCGAGGCGCTGTGATGGCGCGTTCGCTTTCTCTTTCTTCTCCAACTTTCAATCGAGGACTCGCATGAAACTGCATACCCTGATCGCTGGCACCGCATTGGCCGCCTCGCTCCTTTCCAGCCCGGCCCGCGCGCATGGCGACGACCACGAACACACGGCGCTGCATGGTGGCGTGGTGACCGAAGTGCGTGACATGGATTACGAGTTGGTCGCCAGGCCGACGGTCATCCAGCTATACCTGCGCGACCATGGCAAGCCAGCCGACGTGTCGAAGGCCAGCGCCAGGCTGACCTTGCTCAGCGGCACCGAAAAGCAGGAGGTCGAACTGAAGCCGGCGGGCGACAGGCTCGAGGCGGCCGGCAGTTTCAAGGTTGGCACCGGAACCAAGGCGGTGGCCGTGGTGACGGTGGGCGGCAAGGCGTCGACGGCGCGCTTCAGCCTGAAATAGGGCCGGCGGCGACCACGGCTCGGTGCAGGCCGCTGCGGCGATCAGCCCAGTTGCCGCAGCAGTTCCATCACCTGTTTGCGCAGGGCCGTGTTCTCTTTGGTGAGCTCTTCCACGCGCTTCTCCAGCGCCTGGACGACGTCGGGATCGGCGGACTTGCCCGACTCGCGGCTTTCCGACGCTTCGGCGGATGGATCGCGTTCCGCGCGCGGCTTGCGCTTGGCCTCGCGCACGCGCTTGGCGGCCTGCTTCAGCTCGTCCTTGCCGCCCTGCGCCGCCGCGACCTGTTCTTCCGCCGACAGGCTGGACACGGCTGCCGCGGCGTTCAGCGAGATCGTGCCGGACTTGAGGGCCGCAACCACTTCCGGCGTGGCCTGCTTCTGGATCTTCTCGATCATCACGACCTGGCCGCTGCTCAGCCGGGCCGCCTTCGCGATGTCCTCGCGGCTGTTGAGCGGCGCTGCACCGACGCTCGCATCGTCGTCCGACCACGGCGGATCGCTCGGGTCGGCCGCTTCGACCTGCGCGATCTTCTGCGCCCTGCGCGCCGCGACGATGTCCTTCTTGCGCAGCGCCAGCACGCCGCGCTGGAAGTCCGACACGCTGCGCCGGCCCAGGTGCTGGTCGATCATCCAGAGGTGCACGTCCTCGATCGACTGGAAGCGCGTGTTCTGCACCGTCTGGAAGGGCAGGCCGTGCTTCTGGCAGATGCCGTAGCGGTTGTGGCCGTCGACCAGCACGTCGCCCCACAGCACCAGTGCGTCGCGGCAGCCTTCGTCCAGGATGCTGCGTTCCAGCGACTCGTATTCCTCCGGCGTCAACGGGTCGATATAGGCTTGGAGTTCTTCGTTGACGACGATGTTCATGGGGCAGGGGATCGGTGGCGGAGCCGGGGACGGCGAAAGGGGCGGGATTCTAAACGTGCGCTCCGCGGGGCACCGTTCAGGCGGTCTTGGGCGCCGGCGTCTTCGGCTTGAAGTCGCAGTAGGGCGCCACCGCGCATTCCCAGCAGCGCGGCTTGCGCGCCACGCACACGTAGCGGCCATGCAGGATCAGCCAGTGGTGCGCATGCAGGCGGTACTCGGGCGGCACGCGCTTCTCCAGCTTCAGCTCGACCTCCAGCGGCGTCTTGCCCGGCGCCAGGCCCGTGCGGTTGCCAACGCGGAAGATGTGCGTGTCGACCGCCATCGTCGGTTCGCCGAAGGCGACGTTCAGCACCACGTTGGCGGTCTTGCGGCCGACACCGGGCAGCGCTTCCAGCTCGGCGCGCGTGCGCGGCACCACGCCGCCGTGCAGTTCGACCAGCATCCGGCAGGCCTCGATCAGGTGCTTCGCCTTGCTGCGGTAGAGGCCGATGGTCTTGATGTAGCTCTCCAGCCCCTCGACGCCCAGGTCGAGGATCGCCTGCGGCGTGTTCGCGACCGGGAACAGGCGGCGCGTCGCCTTGTTCACGCCCACGTCGGTCGCCTGCGCCGACAGCAGCACGGCGGCCAGCAGCTCGAATGGCGTGGTGTATTCGAGCTCGGTTTCGGG
>CAIQMJ010000781.1 GCA_903872875.1 uncultured Variovorax sp. | reverse complement strand
CGCTCGAGCGCGGCGCCACGGAGCTGACGCGATGGTCGGTCATGGTCAGGCCGGCTACGCGTGGGCCGGATCGACCTACCGCCGCGGCGGCTATGGCGTGACCATGTCGGCCGAAGACACCGAGCGGCTTCGCCAGATCTTCGTCTCGCATTTCGGCCAGCCGCGGCGTGCATGGCCAGAGCGCGATCAATGGGGGTGTGCTGCGCTACGAGGCCGATCCGAAGGCCGTCGGCATGCCGTCGCCCGACAGTCGCCCGACTGGCGCGCTGCGGCTGCCGGTGCTCACGCTGCATGCCATCCACGACCCGACCGCCTTCGTCGAGCCAGCGCTCGGCCGCTGAACCGCTCAGTGGTCGTGATGCAGGTAGCTGGCCTGCTTCGGCAGCCGCCAGCTCACCAGGAACGCGATCACCATCATGGCCGTCACGTACCAATAGAAGGCGGATTCGCTGCCCAGCGACTTGAGCCCCAGCGCTACGTATTCAGCCGAGCCGCCGAAGATCGCGTTCGCCACCGCATACGCCAGCCCGACGCCGAGCGCACGCACTTCGGGCGGGAACATCTCGGCCTTCACGATGCCGCTGATCGAGGTGTAGAAGCTCACGATGGCCAGTGCCAGGATGATCAGCAGGAAGGCGACGAACGGGCTCGTCACGCCCTGCAGGCCGGTCAGGATCGGCACCGTTGCCAGAGTACCCAGCGCGCCGAACAGCAGCATGTTGTTGCGACGGCCGATGCGGTCCGACAGTGCGCCGAACAGCGGCTGCATGCACATGTAGACGAACAGCGAACAGGTCATCACGTAGCTGGTGGTCTTGATCGGCAGGCCGACCGTGTTCACCAGGTACTTCTGCATGTAGGTCGTGAAGGTGTAGAAGATCAGCGAGCCGCCGGCCGTGTAGCCCAGCACGGTGAAGAATGCGGCCTTGTGGTGGCGGAACAGGAGCGACAGGCTGCCGGAGTCCTTGTTGGCGAGATTCTCCTTGGTCTGCGTCTCGTGCAGCGTACGGCGCAGCATCAGCGCCACCACCGCGGTGACGGCCCCGATCGCGAACGGAATGCGCCAACCCCAGGCACGCAGGTCGGCCTCGGTGAGCAGCTGTTCAAGGATCACGATCACCAGTACCGCGAGCAGCTGGCCGCCGATCAGCGTGACGTACTGGAAGGATGAGAAGAAGCCGCGCTGGCCGCGCAGCGCGACCTCGCTCATGTAGGTCGCCGTGGTGCCGTATTCACCGCCCACCGACAGGCCCTGGAACAGGCGAGCGACCAGCAGCAGGAACGGAGCCCACGCGCCGATCTGCGCATAGGTCGGCAGGCAGGCGATGGCCAGCGAGCCGGCGCACATCATCGTCACCGAGATCAGCATGGAGCGCTTGCGGCCATAGCGGTCTGCGATGCGGCCGAACAGCCAGCCGCCGATGGGGCGCATCAGGAAACCTGCAGCGAACACGCCCGCGGTATTCAGCAACTGCGCGGTCGGGTCCGACTTGGGGAAGAAGGACGGCGCGAAATACAGCGCGGAGAACGCGTAGACGTAGAAGTCGAACCATTCGACCAGATTGCCCGAAGAGGCCGCCATGATCGAGAAGATGCGGTGGCGCTTTTCTTCGGAGGTGTAGGGCACCGGCGCGGCGGGCGCGGTGGATGAAGGAACTGTCATGCTTTCGCCTTTGTTGGTCTGCTTTGCGCGGCATCTGCGCACATCTCTTGCGGTCGGCGTCGGTCATTGTGCGACGCTCCGCGCGGGCGCGCTGCCGATCGGCTTCGCGCCCCGGCAGGGTGGAGGGAGATTTATACCAGCGAGTAGGTTTCCGTCCGGCGCACTGCGGCACTGGGCGCGCCGCTGGCGTGTCTCAGCGCGATGTGGTCTTCGCGACCACGCCTGCGCCGCGCACCTCGAGCCGGATCTGATCCAGCGTGCGGCCCTGCAGGTCCGCCAGTTCGATCACGTGACGGCCCGGCCAGGGCAGCCATTGCGCCGTCTTGCCGCGTGCGAAAGGCTTGCCATCGATGCGCCATTGCACCTGCGCGCCCTCGGCCTCGAAGCGCACGCGCTGCCGGTTCGGAGGAATGTCCGGATCGAGCGCGAGGATGGTGCCATTGGCCGGCGCCACGATGCGGCCTCCCCCATCGGCATCCGCCGGAGCAGCGGTGTCGGGCGCGAACAGCGGCTGCTCGGTACCCGCGATGAACCATTCGCTGCGCGCGGCCTCGATTGCACCTCCAAAACGCACGTCGGCCCGGACCACGCCGGCCGGCGGCGCGGGCGCGCGGCTCGCTTCGCTGCGGTGCAGGAAGTTCATCACTTCGGACCATACGGGTGCTGCGCCGCTGGTGCCGCTCACATCCCACATGGGGGCGCCGCTGGCGTTGCCGACCCATACGCCGACCGTGTAGCGCTGCGACCATCCGACGGCCCAGTTGTCGCGCATGTCCTTGCT
>CAIQMJ010000780.1 GCA_903872875.1 uncultured Variovorax sp. | reverse complement strand
GTGACAGAAGAGGAGGTCATGGCCGCGCCGGTCATGTGGCCCGGCGTGATGACGCGGCTGATGGCCTGCCCGCCGACCTGCGGCGCCGCAGCGGCCATCATCTGCTCGGAAGACTTCGCCCGGCGGCATGGGCTGGACCGCAGCGTGCGCATCGCGGCCCAGGCGATGACAACCGACGGCCCGGAGACCTTCGGCGCCGGCGACATGCGGGAGGTGGTCGGCTTCAGCATGGCCAAGGCGGCCGCGCGCCAGGTGTACGAGTCGGCCGGCATCGGCCCGAAAGACGTCGACGTGGTCGAGCTGCACGACTGCTTCGCCCACAACGAGCTCATCAGCTACGAGGCGCTCGGCCTGTGTCCCGAAGGCGGCGCCGAGCAGTTCGTCTGCGACGGCGACAACACCTACGGCGGCGCGTTCGTGACCAACCCTTCGGGCGGGCTGCTGTCCAAGGGGCATCCCCTGGGCGCGACAGGCCTGGCGCAGTGCACCGAACTCGTCCAGCAACTGCGTGGCACGGCCGACAAGCGCCAGGTCGAAGGCGCGCGGCTGGCGCTGCAGCACAACCTGGGTCTGGGCGGTGCGTGCGTGGTCACGCTGTACGAGCGGGTCGAACGGAGCCACGCATGATCGACAGGAAGTGGGTCGGGCACGAACTGCCCCCATCGGTGCTGTCGATCGACCACAGCCGCCTGCGCTTCTTCGCCAAGGCGATCGGCGAGACCGATCCGGTCTACACCGACAGCGCGGCGGCGCGCGATGCGGGCTACGCCGACCTGCCGGCGCCGCCGACCTTTCTCTTCGCTGCCGAACTCGACTCGGGCGCGAACGACCGGCTGCTGTCCGATCTGGGCATTCCGATCGCGAAACTGCTGCACGGGGAACAGGGCTTCAGCTACCACCGCACGGCGTGCGCGGGCGACACCGTCACGGTGCACTCGCGCATCGAAGACATCTACGACAAGAAGGGCGGGGCGCTGGAATTCGTTGTGAAAACCTCCCGCGCGACCAACCAACGGGACGAGCTGGTCGCCGAAATGCGCACCGTGCTGGTCTGCAGACATTGAAGGCGATCCGATGACACGAGCCGCACTACCGACTTCTCCGACGTCGCCCACATTCGACAGCGTCCAGGTCGGCGACGCATTGCCGTCGCTGAACCTGCCGCCGGTGAACCGCACGACCCTGGCGCTGTTCGGCGGCGCCTCGGGGGACCACAACCCGATCCACATCGACATCGACGTCGCCCGCCGCGCGGGTATGCCCGACGTGTTCGCCCAGGGGATGCTGGGCATGGCCTGGCTCGGACGCCTGCTGACCCGCTGGACGCCGCAGGCACGACTGAGGCGCTTCGACGTCCGCTTCCAGGGCATCACGCACCTCGGCAATGCCATGCAGTGCAGCGGTCGCGTGGTCGAGAAACTGACCGTCGGCGACGAGCGCTGCGTGCGCGTGGAAATCGCCAGCATCAACCAGTTCGGCCAGCCCAAGATCGCTGGCGAGGCGCTGGTGGCGTTGCCCTGAATCCATCCAACTTTCCATTGAGACAGAAAGACGTTCCATGACATCCAGACTCGAAGGCAAGGTCGCGCTCGTGAGCGGCTCGGGCCGCGGCATCGGCCGGGCGATCGCATTGAAATTCGCATCGGAAGGCGCGCGCGTGGTGGTCAACGACCTCGACGCGGGTCCGGCCGAAGAGGTGGTCGCCGAGATTCGCGCCGCGGGCGGCGAGGCGGTGAGCTGCGTCGGCAACGTGACCGCGCCGGACTTCGCCGAGCGCTTCGTCGGCACGGCGGTGAGCGAGTTCGGCGGCCTCGACATCATCGTCAACAACGCGGGCTACACCTGGGACAACGTGATCCAGAAGATGACCGACGAGCAGTGGTACGCGATGATCGACTGCCACCTGACGGCGCCCTTCCGCATCCTGCGCGCGGCCTATCCGGTGATCCGCGACCTGTCGAAGAAGGACACGGATGCGGGCCGGCGCAACCTGCGCAAGGTGGTCAATATCTCGTCGGTCGCCGGGCTGTTCGGCAATGTGGGGCAGGTCAACTATTCGAGCGCGAAGGCCGGGATCCTCGGCATGACGCAGACACTCGCCAAGGAATGGGGCCGAATCGGCGTGACCGTCAACGCGGTGGCCTACGGCTTCATCCGGACGCGCCTGACCGGTGACGTGCGCGATGCGGCGACAGCCAACATCGAAGGCCGCGAGATCAAGGTCGGCGTCAATCCCGACCTGCTGGCGACCATGGAACGCAGCATTCCGCTGGGCCGTGGCGGCACGCCGGAAGAGGCGGCCGGCGCCGTCTTCCTGCTGTGCCTGCCGGAGTCGGACTATGTGAGCGGCCAGACGCTGATGTGCTCCGGCGGTTTGACGGGCATCTGAACATGGCACTGCATTCCCCGCTGGCCGGGCTCCGTGTCGTCGAATTCGAGGGCATCGGTCCGGGCCCCGTGGCCGGCCGCATCCTGGCCGCGATGGGCGCGGAGGTGACCGTCGTCGCGCGGCCCGTCGCCGGCGCGGTCCAGCGCATGGGCGGTACCGGCGACAACCCGTTGCGGGCAGGCAAACAGGTCGTGGTGCTGGACCTCAAGGAGCCCGACCACGTCATGCGCGCGCTGGACATGGTCGCAACGGCCGATGCGCTGATCGAAGGCAATCGCCCCGGCGTCATGGAGCGCCTGGGCCTCGGGCCTGCCGCCTGCAAGGCGCGCAACCCGCGCCTGGTCTACGGCCGCATGACCGGCTGGGGTCAGACCGGGCCGCTCGCACAGGCGGCCGGCCACGATCTCAACTATGTCGCGCTGAGCGGCCTGCTGTCGCTGTCGGCACGGCCAGGGCAGGCGCCGATGGTTCCGCCCACGGTGCTGGGTGACGCAGGCGGTGCGCTGGGCCTGGCATTCGGGATCGTCTGCGGCGTGTTCGAGGCGCGGTCGAGCGGCATCGGACGCGTTGTCGATGCCGCGATCCTGGACGTGGTGGCCATGCTCGGGACGCTGGCGCACTGGCTCCATGGCAACGACCAACTGGGCGGCGCGGCGCCGAGTGCGTTCCATGACTCGCCGCAGTACGACGTGTACGAATGCGCGGACCGCCGCTACGTCTCCATCGGCGCGCTCGAACCGCAGTTCTACGCGTTGCTTCTCGACAAGCTCGGCCTGCAGGATGTCGACCCGGCAGGGCAATCGGACACGGCGCAATGGCCTGCACTCAAGGCGCGCATCGCAGCGACCATCAAGAGTCGGACTCGGCAAGACTGGTGCGAACTGCTCGAAGGGACAGATGTCTGCTTCGCGCCGGTGCTCGACATCGAGGAGGCCGCAGCGCATCCGCACAACGTGGCGCGCCGGCTCTTTCCGCGCACGGCAGGCGGCGCGATCGACACGCAGGTGGCGCCGCGGTTCACCGCACTCTAGGGTCGACGGGGCGGGCGTCCGTGGGCTCCGTCAGGAGGCCACGATCAGCTTGCGGATGGCTTCGGGAAAGGGCGCCACGCTGCGCGAATGCTTGTCGATGAAGACGATGCCGACCTTTCCCTTGGCCACGCCGCGGCCCGAGGTCTTCTCGGTCATGCGGTATTGAAGGTCGAAGCCATGGCGATTGAAGTCCGCGGGTGCCATCTCCACCCGCAACGTCTCGCCGTGAAAGGCTTCCGAGCTGTACTGGGCAATCATGTCGGCAACGACGATCGACACGTCGCCCACGTCCGCTTCGGCGTAGCCCAGCGACTGGAAGTAGCGGACGCGGGCTTCGGAGACCAGGGTCAGGAGCTGCGCATTGTCGAGGTGTCCCCCCTGGTTCACGTGGCTGATGTAGATCTGGAGTTCGGTGGAGAACGTGAAGCTTTCGGGAAGCTCGAAGATGACTCTGGGCATGGCGGGATGAGGGTGACGGCGTCTTTGACCGGGAGGGCGCTGCGCCCCGGAAGCGAATGAACACGACC
>CAIQMJ010000779.1 GCA_903872875.1 uncultured Variovorax sp. | reverse complement strand
GTCAGCGCCGGGTAGATGGCCTTGAGCGCGGGCTTGATGATCACGAAGCGGAAAATCTCCCAGCCCTTCAGATTGAGCGCCCGACCTGCCTCGATCTGGCCCTTGGGCACCGATTCGATGCCGGCCCGCACGATCTCGGCCGCATAGGCTCCCAGGTTGACGACCATCGCCGTCAGCGCCGCCGTGTAAGGCGACCAGCGCAGTCCGATGGCCGGCAGCGCGAAGAAGAAGAAGAACAGCTGCACCAGGAAAGGCGTGTTCCGGATCACCTCGATGTAGGCATTGATCAGGAAACGCAGGACCCGCGGTCCCGAGGTCTTGCCCCAGGCGCAGAAAACGGCCACCACGAGGCCCAGGGCGGTCGATACGAGCGACAGCTGGATCGTGATCCAGGCGCCTTTCAGCAACAGCGGCCAGGCGGCAAAAACGGCGTCGAATTGAAATTGGTAATTCACGAGCTGGCGCACCTGAAGCGGGCATCGATGGGACGGCTGGCAGTGTATGAAACCGGTTTCATGTACACATTAGGGATTACCCTCATGTGGCATTTTGTAACGGATGCCCGGTTATTGGGCGGTCTGCGATCAGGTTGCACCAACCATGCCCTCGTTTCGTACGGGCCAGACGCTCGACCGGAGGCCCGTGACGCTACGCTCGGCGTCATTCCGTACCGTACGAAACAACCTCCATGACCTTTCTGCGAAAACGCCTGGCCCGGATGTTCGGCCTGCTCGCGCTGCTCGGCGCCACCGGCTGCGCGACGAGCGAAACCTGCAGTCCGCATGCGCCTGTCGGCATACCGGCCGCCGGCGCGGACTTCTCGACGGCCGACTGCCGCTTCCACAACATGGCCAATCCGGATGCGAAGCCGTCCGAAAGTGGCTGGAAGATCTGGAGCCGCTTCGTCACGGGCACCAAGGAGGGCACTGTGCCGGTCGACCCGATTCCGGTGCGCGTGCTCGACCGCCCATCGCTCGATGCACTGGACCCTTCGGCCAACCACGTGGTCCGGCTGGGGCACTCGTCGCATCTGCTCAAGTTGCGGGGCAAATACTGGCTGATCGATCCGGTGTTCAGCCAGCGCGCGTCGCCCGTGCAATGGGCAGGGCCGAAGCGCTTCCATCCGACGCCGCTGCCGCTCACGGAACTGCCGCCGATCGAAGGACTGATCCTCTCTCACGACCACTACGACCATCTCGACGTCGCGACGATCACGTACCTCCGCGCGCGCGTGCAGCGCTACTTCGTGCCGCTGGGCGTCGGCCAGCGGTTGCAGGAAATGGGCGTGCCGGCCGACCGGATCGAGGAATTCGACTGGTGGCAGAGAGGCCGCTACGGCGAGGTCGCACTCACGGCCACGCCGGCCCAGCACTTCTCCGGCCGCGGCCTGTTCGACCGCGATCGCACGCTCTGGGCGTCGTGGGTGATCCAGAGCGGTCCCGAGCGCATCTTCTACAGCGGCGACTCCGGCTATTTCCCCGGCTTCCGGCAGATCGGTGAACGCTTCGATGGCTTCGACATCGCACTGATGGAAAACGGTGCCTACGACACCTACTGGCCATCGGTCCACATGCAGCCCGAAGAGAGCATCAAGGCCTTCGAGGACCTGCGTGGCAAGTTGCTCTACGTGGTGCACAACAGCACCTTCGACCTGGCTTTTCACACCTGGCGCGATCCGCTCGATCGCATCTCGGCGCTGGCTGCGGAGAAGAACATCGCGCTGGCCACGCCGGAGATCGGCGAGGTCCTGACGCTCGGCAAGCCACGCGAGAACGTGTTGTGGTGGAAGGCGCTGCGTTAGCGGCCGCCGGTGCCGGCAGGCGCCGCATTCCCGGCAGGATCGGGCTTCAGTATCGAATCCAGCGCCACTCGGCGAGCCTGAGGGTCGGTGATCAGTCTGCCGTCCTTGAAGACATCGAAGGCCATGCTGCCGTCTGGAAGGTCTTTCCTGACGATCGCCGTTCCCGCCGAAACGTCCTCCGCCCAGAACTGCTGGATGGTTTGCAAAACCCCGCCGTTACCCTTGACGAACGCATGCCAACCGACCGCATCCTTGGCAGTGGGGAGGTGCTGGATCAAATCCGAGAGCGAGGGGAGATGCGCGGGCCTTGGATTCCGCGTACACAGCAGCTGGGCGCACTCCAGATCCTGTTCTTCGCGGCCGGCATCCTGCACAGGACACAGTTGGCGATGAAGATCCGCCAAGCCGTCTCGCATCTGGAGATAAAGCTCCTTCGACATCTCCTTCCCGCGAAAGAGCTCCGGCAAGATGCCGGCGACCGCGTCGAAGGTCGCGTTCCACTCCTTCGTGCCGGGCGGGTGTTCCTCCAGCGCAGGCTCGACGGCTTGCCATCCGCCCGTCCGGAAGGCCTCCTGAAGCCCGCCGTCGAGAACGAGTTCGGGCACATGGCAAGGAAAGCGATTCTTCAGGTCGGCATGGCGTACCAGCCTCGCCATGAACTCCGCAGCCGCCGCCTGCCCCCGCGGCTTGATCTTGCCCTTGTCGATCAGCACCGTGACCAGCGTGCGCACCTGCTCCGTCTGCCTCTGGATGTCGTCGCCGTGGGCGCGCGTCAGGTTGGCGAATTCCGTTGGAAACACCCTGAGCGCGGCGTCCAGGTCGGGTGGCTGCTGATTGAAACACTCGACATAACGCTCTGCGAATCGATCGAGCTCGCTCTTGAAATGCGCTTCTTCCGCCGATTCCTTCGGAATGCAGTGGAAGAGATTGCGAAAGCCGATGCCGATGCCCGTATGGAATATCGGCAAGGCCAACGCGCCCTTGCGCAAGGTCTTCGCATCCAACGGACCGGCGGAAAATCCCGATGCTGCTGCACCCTGTGTGCTGTCGGGAATCTTCTGCGGCAGATCGCCGAAGGGCGCATTGGACGACGCGGAATAGCTCGTCGGTGGACTCACGCCGTCCGGCGCAATCACGACGGATGTATTCGAGGACGCCCCGGAGGCCTGCGACGCCTTGGGCATCGCGTGACTGTTGCTGGATGGAATCGAACCAGTGGACATGGAAAACCTTCCCGTCTGGGTTGAGTGTTCCCCGGATCCTCCGGCGCCAATCAGGTTGGTCCCCCCATCCATGCGAAGGCGTGCATCTCGCGGCGAAACGACATGCGGGGAAGCCAAGGGGAAGCGTTACCGCCTCCCCGGCGCCCGGAGCCGCCTCAGCGCGGCCCCTTGCGCTCCCGCGCACGCCGCACCTGCCTGCTTTCGTTCGCCTGCGCTGCCTCGCGCTCCTTGGCCATGCGCTTTTCCGTGCGGCGCCTGCTCAGCCGGCGTCCAAGGAAGAAGCTGCCAATGCCTGTCAGCGTCGCGATCACCACACCGAGCGTGCTGAGATCGAATGCGTTCATGGTCACTGCACCCGCACGATGCGCGTCGGCTTGAAGCCGAGGTCGGCCGCCTTGCCCTTGCGGGCGCGGTTGCCGCGCGCGTTGTTGAGCGTGCGGATCTCGAGCGTCTCGTCGCGCTCCTTGCCGCCACGGCCGATGCCGTCGATGCGAACGCTGCGCGTATAGGCGGCAGCGCCCGCCAATGTGTCTTTCGGCTCCAGATCGATCAGCGTGAGTCCGCGACCGCCCTTCGGCAGCACCTTGAGCTCGGCGATGTCGAAAGTGAGGATGCGGCCGCCGGTCGATGCGCACGCCACATGCGTGGCCGCCGCCAGCGGCTCCGCACCGCCGGCCCCGCCGACCAGCGACGGCTGGCACATCTGCTCGCCCTCGCCCACGTCGATGAAGGCCTTGCCGCCACGGTGGCGCGACATCATGTTCTCGACCGATGCGATGAAGCCGTAGCCGCCGGTGTTCGACAGCAAGAGGCTCGCACCCAGAGGCCCGGCGAAGCAATGCGCCACCTGCGTGCCGCTGTCGAGATCGATCAGCGTCGTCACGGGCTGGCCGTCGCCACGGCCACCGGGCAGCGAGGCCACCGGCACCGTGTAGACGCGAACGCCCTTGTCCTTGGCCGTGCCGAAGACCAGCAGCGTGTCGACCGTTCGGCACTCGAAGGCGCCGTACAGCGTGTCGCCCGACTTGAAGCTGTACTCGACCGGCGCACCGGCCGCGGCCTTCTCGCTCGCCCAGCCCTTCTGCGTGCGCACCCAGCCCTTTTGCGACACGATCACGGTGACAGGCTCGTCGAGCACCTTGATCTCGGACACGGCGCGCTTCTCGGCCTGGATCAGCGTGCGCCTCGGGTCCTCGAAGGTCTTGGCGTCGGTCTCGATCTCCTTGACCAGCACGCGGCGCAGCGCGGTCGGGCTCGCAAGGATGTCTTCCAGCTTCTTCTGTTCGTCGCGCAGGCCCTTGAGCTCCTGCTCGATCTTGATCGCCTCCAGCCGTGCGAGCTGCCGCAGTCGGATCTCGAGGATGTCCTCGGCCTGCCGCTCGCTCAGGTTGAAGCGCGCGATCAGCGCCGCCTTCGGATCGTCGGCGGCGCGGATGATCGCGATCACCTCGTCGATGTTCAGCAGCACGAGCTGCCGACCCTCGAGGATGTGGATGCGGTCGAGCACCTTGTTCAGCCGATGCCGCGAGCGCTTCTCGACCGTGATCTCGCGAAACGCGATCCACTCGTTGAGCATCTGGCGCAGCGACTTCTGCACCGGCTTGCCGTCGATGCCAACCATCGTCATGTTGATCGGCGACGAGGTTTCCAGCGAAGTCTGCGCGAGCAGCGTGGTGATGAACTCGTCCTGGCTGACGCGCGAGGTCTTGGGCTCGAACACCAGCCGCACGGCCGCGTCCTTGCTCGACTCGTCGCGCACCACGTCAAGCACCGACAGCAACGCCGCCTTGAGGTTGCTCTGCTCGGTCGACAGCGCCTTCTTGCCGGCCTTGACCTTCGGGTTGGTGATCTCCTCGATCTCTTCCAGCACCTTCTGGGTGCTGACGCCCGGCGGCAGTTCGTTGACCACCAGTTGCCACTGGCCGCGCGCGAGGTCCTCGATGGTCCAGCGCGCGCGCACCTTGAGCGATCCACGCCCGGTGCGGTAGGCCTCGGCGATGTCGGTCGGGCTGCTGATGATCTGGGCACCGCCCGGATAGTCGGGGCCGGGCACGATCTGCAGGAGTTCGTCATCGGCGAGCTTGCCGTTCGACTTGATCAGCGCCACGCAGGCGTCGGCGATCTCGCGCAGGTTGTGGCTCGGGATCTCGGTGGCAAGGCCGACCGCGATGCCGCTCGCGCCGTTCAGCAGCACGAAAGGCAGGCGCGCGGGCAGCAGGCGCGGCTCCTGCGTGCTGCCGTCGTAGTTGGGAATGAAGTCGACCGTGCCTTCGTCGATCTCGTCGAGCAGCAGGCTCGTGATGCGCGACAGCCGCGCTTCGGTGTAGCGCATGGCAGCGGCGCCGTCGCCGTCGCGGCTGCCGAAGTTGCCCTGGCCGTCGACCAGCGGATAACGCTGGCTGAAGTCCTGCGCCATGCGCACCAGCGCGTCGTAGGCGGCCTGGTCGCTGTGCGGATGGAAGCGGCCGAGCACGTCGCCCACCACGCGCGCGCTCTTCACGGGCTTGGCGCCGACCGTGCCGTTGGTGCCGCCGAAGCCCAGGCCCATGCGCGCCATCGAGTACAGGATGCGGCGCTGCACCGGCTTCTGGCCGTCGCTCACGTCGGGCAGCGCGCGGCCCTTGACCACGCTCAGCGCGTATT
>CAIQMJ010000778.1 GCA_903872875.1 uncultured Variovorax sp. | reverse complement strand
GGAGTCGGCCTCGTCCTTGGCCTCGCTGTAGATCTTGTTGGGACTCCAGTTCGCGGTCTCGTCGACCTTCGTCGTCGAGCAACCGGCCACCAGCCATGCGGCGGCGCACAGCGCCAGCAGCGCGTGCCGGGGAAATGGATGGCGAGGAGCCTGGTCGGCGACCGAGGCGGATGGGCGGGCGTAGGGCATGCGGTTCGAGGACGGAGAGATGAGCGCGCGCTGTGCGTCGCAAGTGGCCGTCATTCGACGCGGTAGCCGAAGATGCCACCGTTGTGCGTCACGACCACGACGGTCCCACCGGCCAGCACAGGCGGTGCGGCAATGCCCGACCCGTCGGGCGTGATGCGGCCGAGCAGCGTCCCGTCTTCGCTCGACACGAAGTGCAGCGTGCCCGAGTCCTCGCCGATGGCGAGCATCCGCCCGATGGCCAGCGGCGCGGTGAGCGCGCGGTAGCGCAGGCGCTGCGACGTCCAGGCGGGCTCGCCGTCGCTGCGGCGCCAGGCCACGACATCGCCATTCGCTTCGGTGCCATAGACCCGTTGTGCGTCGCCGCCGAGTCCCTCTGCACCGATGGACGACCGCGACCAGCGAAGCGTTGCCTGCGCGGTGTCGACGCAGCCGACGGTGGCCTGATAGGCCCGTGCGCAGACAACATCGCCCACGCGGCTCGCGGGACCGGTCAGGTCGACCAGGCGCTCGACGTCGTTGGTGCCGCGCGGCGCGGCCAGCGATGCTTCCCAGCGGCTGCTTCCGTTGGCCGGATTCAGGCCGATGAGCCGCCCGCCGGCACCTGCAACGAGCGTGTCGCCGACGGCCAGCAGCACGCCGGGCCGCTTGAGCACGAGGTTCTCTGCCGTGCGCGGCTGCGACCACAGGCGGCGACCGCTCAGGCCGTCCCACGCACCGAGCGTGCGGTCGGCCGTCTGCACGAAGACCCGCTGGCCCGATACCCATGGCGCCGTATAGCCTTGCGCCGCCAGATGCCGCCGCCAGAGCAGATGCCCATCCTTGAGCACCACGAGTTCGTTGCCCTGCGTGATGACCGCGGCCAGGTTGCCGTCGCTGCCCACGCCCGCCAGCAGCGGCGCGCCGATCGACACGCGCCAGCGCTCGGCGCCCGAGGCGGCGTCGATGGCCGCGACGGTGCCGTCCGATGCGGCCACGATGGCGACATCGCCGTTGACGGCGATGCGCAGCGACGACGCCGTCGCCGGCAGATGCACCGCCCAGGCCTGCCGGACATGCAGCGATCCGGCATCGGCCGGCAGCGCAACGGGCTTCGGCTTCTCGCCGGTCGATGCGCAGGCCACGAGGGCGGCGAGCATGCAGGCGACGGCGAAGGCACGCACCCCGATCGACGGGCGCAGCGATGGAAGAACTGCGGCACTCATGGCTTCGACTCCAGCGGCGGATAGCCGGTCGGCAGCGGCGCCTTCGCGTTCGACACGGGCGCGCTTTCGGCCGGTGGGAACTTCCGCAGTTCTTCCTCCGAAGCCTCGAGCCGCGGCACCTTGCCCACGCGCCGATGCGGATCGAGCATGGCGACGAAGTCCTGCTCGCCGGGCATGCGGTCGGCCACCACGCGGCTCAACGCATCGCCGTCGAAGAACAGCGCGAGCCCGAGGCGCTGCCGCGCGACGCCTTGCCGGTCGATCGTGAAGACGTAGTCCCAGCGGTCGGCATGGAAGATGTCGGTCAGCAGCGAGGTGCCGAGAATCTCGCGCACCTGCTGGCGCGACATGCCGACCTTCAGCGCGTCGAGCTGCTCGCTCGAAACGACGTTGCCCTGCACGACTTCGACCTGGTAGGGCGTGAAGGCGGCCAGCGCGTCCTGCGTGCGGCCGGGCAGGCTGCTGCAGGCCGACAGGCCGAGCGCGGCGATGAGCGCCAGCGGGCACCACCTAAGGGGACGGGGGATGGAAGGAGGCATCGAAGATGAAAGGCTGCGCAGCGATGCCGGTGAAGGAGGCTGCATGAAAAAAAAGACGACGCGCGGCAGGCAGTGCGCTGCGCACGCAGGACGCGAGGACGATCCGTACACGCCCGCAGGATGGCCGACAACCTTGGAGAAATCTGGGTCCTGGGTCGCCACCGCAGGGCCCGCGCCGGCGCCAGGCCCGCGGTCGCGGGAAGCGCCTCCGATGCAACTCCGAGATTGCACGACAAGAAACGGAGTTTCGCGATGGCGATGCGCACGTACTGTCCGGGTCGGCCAGGCGGGTACACCCATCTGCCTGACCGATTCGTTCACATCAAGGAGGACATCATGAAAAAGTCGACCATCGAAAGCGGCAACAGCCGCAACAGCCGTCGCCGCGCCATCGGCCAGCTCGGCGCGGGCGCGGCAGCCCTTGCCGCCCTGGGCGCCACCGCAGCGCGTGCAAAGCCCCGGGACGCTGAAGACAGCGCCCGGCTGGAGGCCAACAAGGCCGTCGTCGGACGCTGGTTCGACCTGTTCTGGGGCAAGGACTTTCACGCCGGCGTCGTCAAGGAGCTGGCGGCACCGGACATGCTCCTGAAGTACTCGCTGCATGCGCCGCGCCGGGGACAGGACGACATCCTCGCGTTCATCAGCAACTTCCGCAGCGCCTTCCCGGACCTCGCCTTCTCGGGCACGGCCGCGCTCATCGCGGAAGGCGACCACGTCGTCGGCCAGTGGATCGGCGGCGGTACGCATACGGGCCCGGCATTCGACGACTTCATCGCCGGCGGCCTGCGCGCCGCGACCGGCCGCCGGATGTGGTTCTCGGGCACGACGGTCCTGAAGGTGGTGAATGGCCGCATCCAGGAAGAGCTGGGGCTGGACGACGGCGTCACCGCGCTCCAACAGCTCGGACTGATCCGCAAGGCCTGACGGGTGGGCGCGCGACCGGAATCCCCGGCGGCGCCGTTCGCGGCGCCCTTCGACACGGAGAGCGTCGGGCGCTCGCTCGACGCGCACGGCCATGCGGTGCTGCGCTCGCTGCTCGACATGCAGGCATGCCGGGATCTGGCGGCCCTGTACCCGCGCACGGACGGCTACAGAAGCCGGGTCGTCATGGCCCGCCACGGGTTCGGGCGCGGCGAATACAAGTACTTCTCCTATCCACTGCCGCCGCTGCTCGACGGGTTGCGCCATGCGCTGTATCCGCAGTTCGCGCCGATGGCGAACCGCTGGAACCGGCTGTTGGGAATCGACATCCGCTACCCCGATGCGCTCGACGACTTTCTCGCCCGATGCCATCGGGCGGGACAGACGCGGCCGACGCCGCTCATCCTCGAATACGGCGCCGGCGACTTCAACTGCCTGCATCAGGACCTGTACGGGGAACACGTCTTTCCGCTGCAGGTGGCGATCCTGCTTTCCGAACCGGACCGGGACTTCACCGGCGGGCAATTCGTCATGACCCAGACAGCCGGAAACCGGCAGCATGCCGAGGTCGTGCCGCTGCAGCAGGGCGACGCCGTGGTGTTCGCCGTCCATCGGCGACCCGTGCCGGGCAAGCGCAACGGCACGCGGTCCGTGACGATGCGCCATGGTGTGAGCCGGATCCACACGGGAAAGCGCCATACCGTGGGCTTGATCTTCCATGACGCGCTCTGACCGCCTCGACGGCATGGGCCGGCGGCGCTGGAATTCGGCAGCAAGAATCGGATTCCCGGCGGCCGCGGCGCCGCATATCCTGACTTCATTGACGATCCACAGGGGGAATTGCAATGAGTGAAGTACGCAAGGGTTCGACAGCCTATGCCACGGACGATCTGCGCTGGCAGGCCGTGCAGGAAGGCGATCCGGCCGCGGACGGCCACTTCGTCTATGCCGTGCGCACCACGGGCATCTATGGGCGGCCGAGTTCGTCGGCGCGCATGCCGCGGCGCGAAAACGTGTTCTTCTTCGAATCCGCCGAGGCCGCGGAAGCGGCAGGCTACCGGCCAAGCCGGCGGGCCCACGGAGACCGGACCAGCGTGGCCGCCGCGCGCGCCGAAATCGTCGCACAGGCCTGCCGCCTGATCGAATCGTCCGAGACGCCGCCCAACCTGGACGACCTCGCCGCACGGACCGGCCTGAGTGCCTTCCACTTTCATCGCATGTTCAAGGCGGAGACCGGTCTCACGCCCAAGGCCTACGCGGCAACCGACAGAGCCAGAAAGCTGCGGGCGGAGCTCGGCAGCGATGGCGTGTCGGTGACCGATGCGATCTACGGGGCCGGCTTCAACTCCAACAGCCGCTTCTACGAAACGTCCGATCAGTTGCTGGGAATGCGTGCACGGGACTATCGCGCCGGCGGCGTCGGTGCCGTCATCCGCTTCGCGGTGGGCCAGTGTTCGCTGGGCGCCATCCTGGCGGCACAGAGCCAGCGAGGCATCTGCGCCATCCTGCTCGGCGACGACCCGGATCGACTGGTGCGCGATCTGCAGGACCGATTCCCGAAGGCGCGGCTGATCGGCGGCGACGGCGATTTCGAACAGCTGTTCGCGCAAGTGGTCGGCCTGGTGGAAGCGCCCGCCATCGGCCTGAACCTGCCGCTCGACGTCCGCGGCACCGCCTTCCAGGAACGCGTGTGGCAGGCCCTGCGCGAAGTGCCGGCAGGCACGACGGTCAGCTATGCCGACATCGCGCAGCGCATCGGCTCGCCGAAAGCGGTCCGCGCCGTTGCGCAGGCCTGCGGTGCCAACCACATCGCCGTAGCGATCCCCTGTCATCGCGTCGTGCGGCGCGACGGCGATGTCTCCGGCTACCGATGGGGCGTGGAACGCAAGCGCGAACTGCTCCGGCGCGAAGCGGGTTCCTGATGGGCGGCCTGTCGACAGCGGCGATGCCCGGCATTCGCGAAGAGGACTGGCGCGCGGTCCATCAGCAGCTGGATGCGCAAGGCCATGCGCTCCTGCCGGCACCGCTCGGCGCGGCGCACACGCAGTGCTGCGTGCGCATGGCCGAAGACGGCGTGGGCCTCCACCGCGTTGCGCTGGCGTCGGAGGCGCTCGGGCGCGGCGAACTGCTCTATTTCGGCGCCGACCTGCCGACACCCTTGTCGGCCTGGCGGACGATGCTCTACCGCGGGCTGGCGCCCATCGCCAACGCGTGGAACGACCAACTGGGCATCGATCACCGCTACCCGGCCGAGCTGGATCGCTTCACCGAACACAACCGCCGCGCCGGGCAGGACCGTGCGCAGTCACACCTGGTCCGGCTGCGCGAACATGACTGCCTCGCGCTGCATCAGCGCAACGGTGGGGAACACGTCTTTCCACTGCAGGTGGTGGCCTTGCTGTCGGTGCCCGGGCAAGACTTCACAGGTGGCGAATTCGTCATGACGGAGCAACGCCCACGCATGCAGTCCCGGCCGGTCGTCCTGCCGATGGCATGCGGCGACGTGGCCGTCATTGCGACGGGCCATCGCCCGGTGGAGGGTGCCAACGGCCCTTACCGCGTCAACCTGAAGCACGCAGTCAGCCGCGTGCGTGGCGGCGAACGGCTTGGCCTCGAACTGGCCTTTCACAACGCGCCCTGACCTGAGGCCGGCATTGGCGCTCGCCCGACGAGGCCGCTGCCCGGCGTCAACGCACCGGCAGCCTCGCCACCGCCGCACGCACTTCCACGATCAGCGCCAGCACGCTCGGCGCCGCGAGTGCACCGTCGCGCTGCGCGATGCCGATCTCGCGCCGCGTGGTCGCCAGCGGAAAGTCCAGCACCCGCAGCATGCCGGCATCGATCTCGTAGTGCAGCTGCTGGGCCGAGATCGCCGTCACCATGTCGGTCTTGAGCAGCAGCCCGCGCAGCAGCGCGAGGTCGCCGGTTTCCACCGCGGGCGCGGGCGATGCGCGGCCGGAGTGGCGAAAGAACTTCTCCAGCAGCTCGCGTGACGGCGCGCCCGGGCGCGACAGCACCCAGCCTGCGCGCTGCAGGTCGTCGAAGCCGATGCGGCGCTTCGACGCCAGCGGATGGCCGCTGCGCGCCACCAGCGAGATGTAGTCGTCGAACAGCGGCTCCTGCAGCAGGTCGCGGGCTTCGGCCGGCGAGCGGAGCGCACCCAGGATGAAGTCGACGTCGCCGCTGCGCAGCGCGGCGGCGAGCACGTCGTACGGGCTCTCGACCGTGCTGACATGGACGCGTGGATGGCGCGCCAGCAGGCCCGCCACCGCTTCCGGCAGCACCAGCGTGCGCGACAGCGGCAGCGCACCCACGACCACGCTGCCCTGCACCACGCCGCGGATACCGGCCACGTCCGAATCGATGCTGCGCAGCTCGGCCAAGGCGCGCTTGCAACGGAACGCCAGTTGCGCGCCGATGCGCGTCGGCACCACGCCCCGCGCCGAGCGCGTGAACAGGCTGCAGGCCGTGCGCGCCTCGAGCTCCCGCACGAAGGCGCTCAGCGCCGGCTGCGTCACGCCGAAGGCGCGCGCGGCAGCGGGCATGTTGTGCAGGTCGGACAGGCGCGCGAACAGCGCCAGGCGGCGGCCGCTGAACATCGCGGCCATCAGGCTGCGCGCATCGAGCGCGCGCGTGGCATCGCCGTGCGCCAGCTCCTGGCAGGCGGCGGCGAACTCGCGCTCCACACGTTCCGCCCGCACCAGCACCGCCTTGCCGTAGACGTTCAGCAGCATGCCCCGCGCCTTGCGCTCGAACAGCGGTGTGCCCAGCGCGGTCTCCAGTTCCGCCACGGCGCGGGTGACGGCCGACGCCACCCTGAACAACCCGTCGGCCGCGAGCGTGATGCTGCCGGCGGCGGCCACGGCCGCAAAGGCCTGCAGGTGGCGCAGGTTCAGCTTCAGTGCGGCTTCGCCCAGGACGCGTGCCGTGGAGGTGTCGATAAGTTTTGTCGCTGCCATGGATGCCGCCTTTCTTCGATTGCATTCGGGACCTCCCTCACGCGACTTAGGTGTAAACCCTGAACGATAAATTAGTGAGAAGGCAGCGCAAGCAGAACGCACGCCCCGCGGGCTGCGGCGGCGGGAGACTTGATGCCATGGCTTCCATCCTGTCCGACGACCTCATCGCAGTGCCCTGCATGCTCTGGCGCGGCGGCACGTCCAAGGCGGCGTTCTTCCACGCCCACGATCTGCCCGTGCCGGGCCCGGCACGCGATGCGCTGATCCTCGCTGCGATGGGCTTCCCCGACACGCGGCAGGTCGACGGCATCGGCGGCGGCCATCCGCTGACCACCAAGGTCGCGATCGTGTCGCCCTCGGCGGATCCGCGTGCTGACGTGGACTACCTGTTCGCGCAGGTCGTGCCCGCGGAGTCGCGCATCGACTACGCGCCGACCTGCGGCAACATCCTCGCGGCCGTCGGACCTTTCGCGATCGGGGAAGGGCTGGTGGCAGTCCAGGCCGACGTGTCGGTGGAGAT
>CAIQMJ010000777.1 GCA_903872875.1 uncultured Variovorax sp. | reverse complement strand
CGGGCCTGGAACGCTTCCTCCAACTTCGCGAATCGAACGCTGTTCCCGAGGCTGAAATCGGCATTCGCCTGCCCGATCGGTCGCCGTTCTGCATCGTAGGTAGCCAGGAGGCTGTCGCCTGCCTGGTCGCGAAGCACCATCGCCAATTTCCATGCGAGGTTGTGTGCATCCTGGATGCCCGTGTTCATCCCGTAACCCCCGGTCGGCGGAAAGCGGTGCGCTGCATCTCCAATCAGAAATGCGCGGCCACGGGAGTACTTGGCTGCAACCTGTTTGCTGACCCGCCAAACCGATCGATTGATGATCTTGACGTCCAGGTTGGGAACTCCAGAATGGGCGCGCGCCAGGCGAACAACTTCGGCGTCGCTTCGCTGGGGCGGTGTCTCGTCGGCGCCATCGCCCACTCTGGTCACCGTCAGCCACCGGTCTGCGCCGTTGGTATTGAGGACACTGGCGGGCACGACGTCCGGATCACTCGGCATGATGCGAAAGACACCGATCTGACGCACGCTGGGCAGGTGAGAGAGGTCTCCCTGCCAGTAGTCGTTGTTCATGATCGCGAGGCTCGCCGGCCCCGTCATCGCGATATCCATCTGCCGGCGCAGACCGCTCCCGGCGCCGTCGGCAGCGATGAGGTAACTTGCCGACCAGGTCGTTTCGTGACCTGTCGATGTGTCGCGCGTGATGGCCGTGACACCGTCCACCGTTTCCTCGTATCGAAGGAATTCGGTCCCGTACCAGACCCGTCCCCATTTTGAACGGCGTACCACCTGGAACAACTCGTCCTCGACCACATCCTGGGAGACCGTGCATTTCCATGCAGGCGTCTGACCAAGGTCGAGCTCTCGCGGTACGCGTCCATACTCGTGGCCGGCAATCGACTCCACAAAGGCAAAGCCGTTCGCATCGTCGGGCAAGCCCCGGGCCTTGACGGCACGTTCGATTCCCCATTGGCGGAACAACTCCATCGTGCGCACCCATGCGCCGCGGGCACGCGGGTGGTCGGTCAGCCCGGCGTTGCGCTCCACGAGCACGAACGGAACTTCGAAGCGATCCATCAGCAGCGCCATGGCGAGGCCCGTCGGGCCTCCACCGACGATGAAGACTGCGGTGGCATTCGGACTGGTCGCAAGGGGTATTGGTTTCATGGCTCGATTTCGCTATAACTGGTGGATGTCTGCGTGCGTCGTTGCGCGACAGATGAAATCTCTCACCAACAGCCGACTTCACGTTAGCGTGGTGCTGCAAGAAAGTAGCGAATTCGGGCCATGAATAGAACGCCTCAATTGTTCCCGACTCTCCTGGAATACAAGCAGGCGCTCAATGGACTCGGCAATCGGCGGAGCGGCCATCGGGTGCTGGCGATCTCTGCCGCCAGCATGCCGTCGTTCTCCGGCAGAAATGCGAAACACGAAGGCAGATGGCATGAGCACTATCGTGGCCAGCTGATGTGCATTGCAGACGGCTTGCTGCAGGTGCGGACGGAGCGTGGTGCGTGGGCCGTCCCGCCGCGGCGTGCCGCATGGATGCCTCCAGGCGAGCGGCATGCCGTCAACAGCAACGGCGTGACGCACAGCTGGAACCTCTACCTTTCGCCTTCCGCGAGCAAGGCGCTCCCGGACAGGCCATGTGTCATCGAGGTGAATGATCTCGTCGAGAGTGTCGTGGCACGCGCGGTCGACTGGACCTTGCAGCCGAAATTGACTGCAGCACAGAGCCGACTCATGACAGTACTTGTCGATGAGCTGGCCACGGCTCCCCACGATCGCATGCAGTTGCCGATGCCGCGCGACCGACGACTACTGCGGATTGCCTCTGCAATTCTCGACAGTCCGGCCGACTCGCGCACGCGAGAGGAGTGGGCGGCGTGGGGAGGTCTCTCGGCGCGCACGCTCAGCCGGCTCTTTCAGCAGGAAGTGCAGATCAGCTTCGCGCATTGGCGAGAGCAGGCGGTGTTGATGTTCGCCATCGAACGCCTGACGAACGGTGCAAGTGTGAACAGCGTTGCCGACACGCTTGGCTATGCGACGCCCAGCGGTTTCATTGCAATGTTTCGACGGCACTTTGGAGATTCGCCCGGCCGATACCTCAAAGCCCAATAGGGCTTGGGTGGACCCTGGCCCCTACGTGTTCGCGGCGCGCAATGGCCAGGTCGCGCTGAACGCACTTTGGAGCTGGTCCCGGCACCGGGTCATTGCCTTCGAGAACACGCCTTTGCGGCGCCAGAAAAGGCCGAGCTGGATCTCCCAGCGGTGCGCGGGCGCGGGCAGCGACGCCAGTCCGGCGCCCATGGACGAATGCAGCATCGCGTCGGTCATGGCCGTCAACAGATTCGTGTTGCGGACAAGCGCGGCAAAGATCGCGGGCGAAGCATCGGCCTGGACGTCGACCGATGGAGGCACCACGCCGTTGTCGACGAACATCGCCGTCACCCATTGCCGCAGAAGAATGTCCGACGGTGGCAGCAACCACTTCTGGGTGGCGAGTTCAGCCAGGGTGAAAGGGCGCGCCAGCATGGAATGACCGGCGCGTGCGACCACCGAGCTGCGCAGGGCGGCCAGCGGTGTGACATTCAGTTCGGCCGGCATCGCCGGCGGAATGGTGGCGATCGCCAAGTCCAGCTTGCCGGTCTGCAGGCTGCGCAAGAGATCGCCACTGAGCTGGACCTGGATGTCGAAGCGCAGGGTCGCGTCACCGTCCATGAAGCGTCCGAGCATGGGCGCAACGACAGACTCCACCACGGCGGGTACCGCACCGATACGCACCAGCCCGCTGTCGCCCGCCTTGAGGTCTGCAATCTCCGTGCGTATGTCGTCCACCAGCAATTCCAGTGTGCGGCTACGTTCGTAGAGCACCGTGCCGACCGGCGTCAGCGCGACGCCGCGCGCGGTTCGTTCGAACAGCTGTACGGCGAGTGCAGTCTCGAGCCGTCGAATGGATTTGGTCAGCGCCGGCTGGGTGATGCCGATGCGCTCCGCCGCGACATGCAGGTTGCCGGCTTCAGCCGCCTTCACGAAAGCACTCACGTCCTTGATCTGCATGAAATTCCTTCTCCATCGCGTGGCTCGGCACCGGACCTGCGGTGCCGATTCCAATTCGTT
>CAIQMJ010000776.1 GCA_903872875.1 uncultured Variovorax sp. | reverse complement strand
GGCGATAGCTGCTTTCGATGAGGCGCTGCTGCCCGATCGGGTGGGTCAAAGCGAACAGTTGGGCCGGAATCTCAAGCGGAGCCTTGGCAGGCTCGAGTCCATGCACAGGCGACCCGAGCAAGGCCAGTGGCAGAACCAGGCCCGCGATCATGGCGAAACGCCGTGCCATGAAATTCATGCGGGTGCAGAGTGAAGACAGGGCCATGGGGAACCTCTGTGAAAAATGGAAAGTCATCAGGCGAATTTCAGTCCGCTCGCCGCCTTCTTGCGGGCTGCCTGCAGTGCCGCGATGGCGGCATCTACGGAGGCAGAGTCGGTGAAAGCAGACAAAGTGAAGACCTTGATCCCGACGATGGGCTCTCCGTAGACGGTATTTCGGTAACGGCTGGTTTGCACGAACACAGAGCTTTCACCGGCTTCTGCTGCACCCCGGGTTGCCAGGTAGACCGCCTTGTTGAAGTCGTTGTAACGAGCCAGCGCATCGCGGTTGGCGACGCCTTCCTTTTCCGACAGGTAACTCTTGTCGGCATCCACGCCGTCCGGGTAGACACGGACCACGACCACTGCACCGTGGTTCCCGGTGTTGAGCACCGTCAACCAGGGCAGTGTGCGTGCCTTCTGGCGCAAGAGATTCGACATCTCGATGCAATGACCGAGCAAGCCTCGGTAGCCGTCTTTGCCAAGCATCAGCAAGTTCGCCAGCGCCGCCAGGACAGGCCCACCGGAGCGCGAGCACTCCAGTGTGTAAATGCCTGGGTCGTATTCGCCGAACTGGAACAAATACGGCATGGCCACCTTGTCGCGCCGAATGGTATTGAGCAGTTGGGCATCGCGCGCAAGGAACAGGCTTGACGCATAGGGCGTGTAGCCACTCTTGTGGAAATCGATGCCCAAAGAGTCAGCCAGATGCAAATGCCGAATGCGTTGCCGGACCACCTCGAGCGACGAACAGGCGTCGTTGGGAATACCGAGCGGGTTTGCACCGAAGTCATAGTCATTGAAAACCGCGTAGGCCCAACCGATGACGGCGTCGGCATGCAGGTGCGGGGTGTAGTCGAGTCGGTACTCTTCAACAAGCCGCTTGCGCAGGGCATATACCGCAGCAATGTCATCAATGCCGAAGGCATCCGTCGTCCCCATGGTGACGACAATCGCGGCGACCCGTTCGCCCTTTTCGATGCTCTGGCGCAAGGCCTTCTCCAGCGCGACCACATCCATCGAGTTGTCATCCCCGGTGGGCACGGACACTGCGGCTTGAGCGCCGAGCCCCAGCCAGGCGGAAGCGCTGAGTTTCGCGTAGTGCGCCAGGTCCGAGCCAAACACCCGCAAGGGTTGTCGCAGCCCCTCGTTGAACAAGCCCGGCTGCGCGATTTCGGCCCCTACCTTGATGCCGTAAAGGGTGGTCCCAGTTCCCCCAAAGGTGAACAAACCGAGCGCCTTGTCTGCTTCGTAGCCAACCAGCGCTGCACACATGGCGGATACCCGCACTTCGGCTTCGGCCGCCTTGTGCGACAGGTCGTCCCAGACCGTGTTGGGGTCGATGATCGAGCCGAACAACTGGCCAATGATCGACACGGAGGTGGCCGATCCGTGAAGCCGGTGCACGTTGGGATGGCTCCAGGTGTACTGACCTTCCAGATAGCGTGCGGTCTCCCGGATCGTGCTCCGAGCATCGCCCAGTGATTCGCCGATGCGTTCACGCCGCGCGCCGGCATAGTCAAGCGCACCACGGGTGCCCAGATAGGTCCGGTGGGACTTGCGCCTTTCGTACTCCGACATCGCAAATGCCATGAGGCGCGACAGTCGGCTGTCTGCCGCCTGAGATCGAACAGGGGACGGGAAAGTGTCGCGAATGCTTCGGACGATGCGCTGATACCTGCCAGCCCCACCGATCACAGCATCGCCGGGCTTGCGCAAAGCCTCTCGCGCCTTGACCGGCAGTGTCGCAGCAAAGGACATCAGCGCAGTCGTTCTCAACCAATGGCGTCGCAGCATAGGAGCTTTCGTGTGAATATCAGGCAGACAGAGGGAAACGTCCCGCGGTCAAATCGGCCTGGAGGGAGGGCAACGCCCGAAGACCCAAGGCCACCGCCGTGAGGGTGGGTGCATTGATGGGCATGGTGGGGAAATTGGCAGTGCCCACAATGAAAAGATTGGCGTGATCGTGGCTTCGGCAGAATGGATCCACAACCGAAGTGAGCACGTCAGTACCCATTCGTGCCGTGCCGGCGATGATCGCGGAGGCCACGGAAGGAGTGTCGGTCTCGATGTCCGTGCAAGCCAGTGCCTTCGTGATCGCCGCATGGCGCTCCCTGGCCTTCTCGATGCCACGCAAGGTGTAGTCTTCAATGGTGAACTGGATACGCGGTCGCGGCATACCGCTGGCATCACGCAGGTCGGCGTCGGGCACCACCCGGTTGCTTGCGGAAGGCAAGGTTTCCACGGAAGTGTTGATGGCGAGTTCCCGGGCACATTCATCGCTCAATCGACGGGCCAGATCGGTCCCACGCAACCCGGCCTTGATCAAATGGGCAGAACGCTGCATGGGACCCAGCGCGGTCCGCCATCCGCGATTGAGGAAGGAGGTGCCGATCGCGCCATGCTCGCTGCGCGTTGGACCGTCGCGAAGTTCCAGCACCCCCGCCGTGGTCGTGGGGGCACGGTAGGTGTAGATCGGCTCGCGGGTCAGGGCGCGCGTGTCCAGGTCCACCTGGCCCCTCTAATAGCGCCCAACCGCATCGCTGCGGTTGGCAACCCCCTGCGGGGCATTGGCCTGAGCGGAACGCAGCAACAGACTCGGCGTCTCAATGGCATGGGCTGCAATCACATAGGCACGGCCCGTTGCCACAGCACGCTGCCCATCCGATCCACGCACGCGCAGGCCGGTCACCAGTTGATCCGGCCCCACTTCGATGTGCTCGACGAGCGCCTCCGACACCACCCGCACACCAGCCGCTTCTGCTTTGGCGACATGCACGCTGGCGTCGTACTTTGCGCCGATCGGGCAGATGGGGGCGCAGCTGGAACTGCCGCAACACGCTGGGCGCCCATCGAAGACTTCGGAATTGCGCGCATGGGCAAACGGCGCAACGGTGTACCCCAGGGGGGCCAGGGCGTCGCGGATCAGCGTGTCTGCGTAGGTCATCGGCACCTTCGGCAGGGGAAACGGTGCTCCACCGCGAGGACCTCCCTGGTCGAACGCGCTATCGCCGGCAGTGCCCCACTGCTTCTCCACAAAAAGGTAAAGCTCTTGCAGATCCGCGTACCCGACTGGCCAATCCACGCCAACGCCAAACAAAGACTTCGTCCGGAAGTCATTGGGCCTGAAGCGAGCAGAAAACCCCGTCCAATGCCAGGTCGTTCCACCGACGCCGCGCAGGTAACTGCCGCCAAAGACGGCGGGGCCTGCCTGCACCAGATGGTCTTGCGGATGCATGGGGTGCGGCGCGTACGGCTGACTGGGGTAGGGTGAGTTCGGGCCCTTTTCAGCGGATGCGAAAAAGTGTTGTATCGCGTTGGCACGCTCAATGCGAGGCCCGGCGTCAATCAACAACACCTTGACGCCCTTCTGTGCGAGTTGCCAGGCCATCATGCTGCCCACAGCACCCGCCCCCACGACGACGACGTCAGCCGTCAGATCTTTCTCCAGAGACTTGTTCATGGTGGCGTTTCTTCAAATGGGAAAAGGGGCGCAATGCGGGAGAAAAGGTGCGCCATCAGATCGGTCGCTCAGACCAATAACCGAAGGCGCCGCCACAGATCCCGGGGGGCTTGGTGAATGTCAGCACGGACCAGATGGGCGCACCGACATAGGTGACGACTTCAGTGGAGCCTGCCATGCCACTGACCCACAACTGCAACGCAAACTCCACGACATCACGCAATGGAGCCTGCAACGAGGCCATGCGCTGGTTCTTGGGCGAGGCATTGGCAAGACTCAGCAAGGCGTTCCATTGGGCCTTGTCTAGGCTTTTGAGCAGCACCGT
This sequence comes from uncultured Variovorax sp., assembly GCA_903872875.1. Classification (GTDB taxonomy): domain Bacteria; phylum Pseudomonadota; class Gammaproteobacteria; order Burkholderiales; family Burkholderiaceae_C; genus Variovorax. The sequence continues at coordinate 698 of CAIQMJ010000776.1, read as the reverse complement.
CAAATACTGCTGGGTCAGTGCTTCACTCTCATTGGAAATGCCGGTCAACTCTGTGCAGACCGAGGCCAAGGCTTGCATGCGCCGCCTTGGAAACGACGAGCCAGGCGCTGCGTTGACCGGCCCTCCTGCCCACGGCACTGTCGCAGCCAAAGCCGCGAGTTGCAAAATCAAACGCCGACGAGAAGGTGGGTCATGAGGTTGCATGAATGTCCGCTTGAAGCGAATGAAGGGGGCGCACTTCGGGGCCGCTGCGAGGAGAAGGTCCAACAATCCCCCGGGCACCGGTCGAAGCCCCCGAGCGGGCTTCTTCCAGGAACGATGTCGGATTGAATGGACACGACTTTATCGAGAAGCATTTTTGCCGTATGCCCCCAAAACAAGTGACAGCCTTCACTTGACTGCGCGCCTTGGGAGGGACTAAAGGCGGTCGGTGCCCCCCCTTCGGGAAAGTGCAGAGACGCGGACGTTCTTTGTCCACGGGCGCCCAAAGTCCTTCATGTCCTTCACGCCCTTCTCGTTCAGCACGGCCACGGGTCATGGCACATGTATCGCCACCGGTCTCCGCACGAAGGGCTCCTGCGCGGCGCCCTCACCAACGGCGTGAGCCGCGAGGAAATCCAGGAGGTGTTCCTGCAGACCGCCATCTACTGCGGCGCCCCGGCCGCCATTGACAGCTTCCGCACCGCCAAAGAGGTGTT
>CAIQMJ010000775.1 GCA_903872875.1 uncultured Variovorax sp. | reverse complement strand
CAGGCGACCTGGCAGGCCTTGCAGCCGATGCAGGTCGACACGTCGATCAGCTTCGCGACCTCCTGCACTTGCGGTCGGTGGCGGATGTCGGGCGACGGCGTGGTGGTGGCCGAGCGCGCGGCGATGTCGAGGGTCTGGAGTGAGGACATCGGTCAGGCCTCCCGCCGGCGCAGCGAATACACGTAGTGATGAGCGTGGGGGCGCATTTTTCAGGCCTTCTCGATGTTCACTGTGAACGACTTGTACTCGGGCGTCTGCGTGTTCGCATCGCCCACGAAGGGCGTGAGCGTGTTCACCAGATAGCCCGGCTTGGCGAGGCCGATGAAGCCCCAGTGGTTGGGCAGCCCCACCGTGTGCACCGTGCGTCCGTCGACCTGCAGCCCGACGATGCGCTTGGTGACCACCGCCACCGCCTTGATGTGGCCGCGCTTGCTCCACACCTTGACCGTGTCGCCGTGCGCGATGCCTTTCTCCTTCGCAAGCTCTTCGCCGATCTCGACGAATTGCTGCGGCTGGATGATGGCCGAGGTGCGCACGTTCTTCGTCCAGTAGTGGAAGTGCTCGGTCAGCCGGTAGCTGGTCGCCACGTACGGGAAGTCGGCCGGCACGCCGAGCCGCTCGAGGTCGCCCTTGAAGATCCGCGCCGCCGGGTTGGCGCGCGCCACCGGGTTGTTCGGGTGCATCAGGTTGTTGACCAGCGGCGACTCGAAGGGTTCGTAGTGCTCCGGCAGCGGGCCCTCGGCCATGCCGGTCGGCGCGAACAGGCGCGCGACGCCCTCGGCATTCATGATGAAGGGCCGCACCGCATCGGCTTCCATCGGATTGGCATCGGGCCGGATGTCGGGAATGTCGGAGCCGGTCCACTGCTTGCCGTTCCAGGCGATCAGCGTGCGCTTGGCGATCCATGGCTTGCCGGTGGTCGGGTCGGTCGACGCGCCGTTGTAGAGGATGCGCCGGTTGGCCGGCCAGGCCCAGGTCCAGTTGAGCGCCTGGCCGATGCCGTAGGGGTCGGCGTTGTCGCGGCGCGCCATCTGGTTGCCGGCCTGCGTCCATGCGCCGGCATAGATCCAGCAGCCGCTGGCGGTGCTGCCGTCGTCGCGCAGCAGGCCGAAGCCGGAGAGCTGCTCGCCGGCCTTGGCGAGCGGCGGCTTGCTCGGATCGGTCGGGTCCGCCAGATCGGTCAGCGCACGGCCGTTGTATTCCATCGCGATCTCCTGGGGGGAGGGCGAGTCTGGAATCTTGTAGGGCCAGGTCAGCTTGACGATGGGGTCGGGGAACGCGCCGCCCTCCTTGATGTAGGCCTGGCGCATGCGGTTGAAGATGCCCGCGACGATCGCCATGTCGCCGCGTGCTTCGCCCGGCGGCTCGGCGCCCTTCCAGTGCCACTGCAACCAGCGGCTCGAATTGGTCAGCGAGCCTTCTTCCTCGGCGAAGCAGGTCGACGGCAGCCGGAACACCGTGGTCTGGATCTCCGTCGGCTTGACGTCGTTGTACTCGCCGAAGTTGCGCCAGAACTCGCTGGTCTCGGTCATCAGCGGATCGATGGTGACCAGGAACTTGAGCTTCGACAGCCCGTCGACGATCTTCTTCTTGTCGGGGAACGAACCGACCGGGTTGAAGCCCTGGCAGATGTAGCCATTGATCTTGCCGAGGTTCATCAGCTCGAAGGCCTGCAGCACGTCGTAGAGCTTGTCGATCTTCGGCAGGTAGTGGAAGCCCCACTGGTTCTCGGCGGTGGCCGCGTCGCCCCACCACGCTTTCTGCATGCTGACGAAGAACTTCGGATAGTTCTGCCAGTAGCTCATCTGCTTGGGACGCAGTGGCTTCAGTGCGCGGGTCTTGTAGTAGTCCTCGAGCATCTGTTCGCTGTCACGTGCGAGCGACATGTAGCCGGGCAGCGAGTTCGACAGCAGCCCCAGATCGGTCAGGCCCTGGATGTTGCTGTGGCCACGCAGCGCGTTCATGCCGCCGCCGGCCACGCCGATGTTGCCGAGCAGCAGCTGCACGATGGCACCGGTGCGGATCATCTGGGCGCCCTGGCTGTGCTGCGTCCAGCCGAGCGCATACAGGATGGTCATGGTGCGCGTCGACGTGCTGGTGCTCGCGATGTACTCGCACACCTTGAGAAACTTGTCCTGCGGCGTGCCCGTGATGCGGCTCACCAGTTCGGGCGTGTAGCGCGAATAGTGGCGCTTCATGACCTGCAGCACGCACTGCGGGTCCTGCATGGTCATGTCGACCTTCGCCATGCCCTGCTCGTCGAGCGCATAGCCCCACGACTTGGGGTCGTAGTTGCGTTTCTCGGCGTTGTAGCCGCTGAACAGGCCGTTCTCGAACTTGTAGTCCGGCCCCACGATGAACGGTGCGTTGGTGTAGTTGCGCACGTACTCCGTCTGGATCTTGTCCTTGCTCAGCAGGTAGTTGACGACCCCGGCCAGGAAGGCGATGTCAGAGCCGGCGCGCACCGGCGCGTAGTAGTCGGCCATGGCCGCCGAACGCGTGAAGCGCGGATCGACCACGACCAGGCGGGCCTTGTTCTGCTTCTTCGCCTCGATCACCCACTTGAAGCCGCACGGATGCGCCTCCGCCGCGTTGCCGCCCATGATCAGCACGACGTCCGCGTTCTGGATGTCCTGCCAATGATTGGTCATTGCGCCTCTGCCGAACGTCGGGGCCAGACTGGCCACCGTAGGTCCGTGTCAAACGCGTGCCTGGTTGTCGAAGACGAGCATCCCGGTCGAGCGGAATGCCTTGTGCGTGAGGTAGCCGGTTTCGTTGGAAGAGGCCGATGCGCAGAGCATCCCGGAACTGGTCCAGCGGTTGACGGTCTTGCCGTCGGCGTTGGCGGTCTGGAAGTTGGCGTCGCGGTCGGCCTTGAGCAGCTTGGCGATGCGGTCGAGCGCCTCGTCCCAGCCGATGCGCT
>CAIQMJ010000774.1 GCA_903872875.1 uncultured Variovorax sp. | reverse complement strand
CGGCGCGCTGCACCGCGCCTTCGCCGGCGTTGTAGGCGGCCAGCGCGAGCTCGACCTCGCCTTCGAACAGCGCCATCAGGTCGCCCAGATAGCGCGCGCCTGCCGCGATGTTGACGACGGGGTCGAACAGCTTCTTCTCGAGGCTGGCACGCCTGTCGCCACGCACGCCGTAGCGCTGCGCGGTGTCGGGCATCAGCTGCATCAGGCCGAGCGCGCCCTTGGGCGAAACGGCATGCGTGTCGAAGCCGGATTCGGTCGCCACCAGGGCCTGGAGCAATTCATAGTCGATGTCGTTGCGCTTCGAGGCTTCCTGCAGCGCCGACTTGGCGACCTTGTAGCTTGGCGAGGACTCGAACAACGCCATGAGGGTCTGCGCTGCCGGCGGCACGCCGGCGGGACCGGGCGCGACCGACAGGTTGCGGCCCAGCGGTGCGACGCCGTTCTCGGTGTCGAAGCTCTGGCCACCGCGAAAGAACAACTGGTAGCGCTCGTCGAGCTTCTCGGCGGCGAAATGCGCCACGCCTTGCGCATCGACGTAGCCGAAGATGTCGGCCGCATGCGCCCACGACTGCGCCGCGAGCAGCAGGAGGCTCGCGAGCAGCGGTCGAAGAAAACACAGGGTCGGCATGTCAGCGTTCGGTCTCGTCGCTCGTGTCAGGTCGCGTGGCGGATGGGTCAGACATCGACTTCGATGTCGTCGGCGCGGATCTCCATGAGTTCGCGCCGCGCGGCCGCCTCGCCCTTGCCCATCAGCTTGGTGATCTCGCCCTCGGTCTCGCCGAAGGCCAGGCGGCCCAGGCCGATCTGCAGCAGGCGGCGCGTATCCGGATTGAGCGTCGTTTCCCAGAGTTGTTCCGCGCTCATTTCGCCCAGCCCCTTGAAGCGGCTGATGCTCCAGGCGCCTTCCTTGACGCCGTCCTTGCGCAGCTTGTCGAGCGTGGCGACGAGTTCGCCCTCGTCCAGCGCGTAGACCTTCGAGGCCGGCTTCTTCCCGCGCGCCGGCGCGTCGATGCGGTAGAGCGGCGGCTTGGCGACGTACACGTGGCCGGCGTCGATGAGCTTCGGGAAATGCCGGAAGAAGAGCGTGAGCAGCAGCACCTGGATGTGCGAGCCGTCGACGTCGGCATCGCTCAGGATGCAGACTTTGCCGTAGCGCAGGCCACTCATGTCGGGCGTGTCGTTCGGTCCGTGCGGATCGACCCCGATGGCGACCGAGATGTCATGGATCTCGGTGTTGGCGAAGAGCCGATCGCGCTCGACCTCCCAGGTGTTGAGCACCTTGCCGCGCAACGGCAGAACGGCTTGCGATTCCTTGTCGCGGCCCATCTTGGCGCTGCCACCGGCCGAGTCGCCCTCCACCAGGAACACCTCGTTGTGGCTGATGTCCTTGCTCTCGCAATCGGTCAGCTTGCCGGGCAGCACGGCCACGCCGGAGCCCTTGCGCTTCTCGACCTTCTGGCCCGCCTTCTGGCGCGTCTGGGCGGCCTTGATGGCGAGCTCGGCCAGCTTCCTGCCGTAATCGACGTGCTGGTTGAGCCAGAGTTCGAGCGCCGGACGCACGAAGCTCGACACCAGCCGCACCGCGTCGCGTGAGTTCAGGCGTTCCTTGATCTGGCCCTGGAACTGCGGGTCGAGCACCTTGGCGCTCAGCACGTAGGACGCGCGGGCAAACACGTCTTCCGGCAGCAGCTTCACGCCCTTGGGCAGCAGCGAATGCAGCTCGATGAAGCTCTTGACGGCGTTGAACAGGCCGTCGCGCAGGCCGCTCTCGTGCGTGCCGCCAGCGCTGGTCGGGATCAGGTTGACGTAGCTCTCGCGCACCGGCTGGCCGTCTTCGGTAAAGGCCACGCACCAGTCGGCGCCCTCGCCTTCGGCGAAGTTGTCGGCGTTGCGGTCGGCATGGCCGGCGCCCTCGAACAACGGGATCACCGGCTCGCCGTGCAGCG
>CAIQMJ010000773.1 GCA_903872875.1 uncultured Variovorax sp. | reverse complement strand
GGTCTGCTTCTCGAACACCGGGATCAACGAGTCCAGGAAGGCCTTGTGGCCGCCCGCGCCGCCGATCACGATTTCCTTTTCGCTGCCCTGCGCGCGCACCCGGCCGGGCAGGGCCAACGCGCTGGCTGCGGCGACGCCGCTGCTGACGAACAGACGCCGGCTCAGGCCCTGGCGCTTCGATCCGATGACTTCCATGACACGATCCTTCGGCCCTTCACGAGCCCCATGTTGGTGAGCAGCGCCATCGAACGGGATCGATCTGGCGCCAGTATTGTGCACAATTCATATTGTTTCGTGCACATATGAAGCCATAAGCAGGAAGCGGGCCAGTGATCGGATGACAGGGGGCGATTGACAGGTGACTGCACTCTGCGTTCCGGCTCGCTAAGATCGTTTCGAGGCCGCCGCCTTGATCCCGCGCCGGACCTTGTGATCCTTCAACGAGACATCCAGCCGCATGACACCCTCCCCTGATTCCTCCGCTTCCGGCGCCTTGCCGGACGCCGTACTCGACCACCTGGCCGCCGAACGCCATTCCTGCCGTGCGTTCCTGTCGACGCCGCTACCGCGCGCGACGATCGAACGGATGCTGGCCATTGCGCAGCGCACGCCCTCGTGGTGCAACACGCAGCCTTGGCATGTCCATCTGGTGTCCGGGGCGGCATTGGATCGATTCCGGGAGGCGTACGTGCCCATTGCCCGAGGCGGTGGCGGCGTGCCGGATTTCGAATTTCCGCTGGCCTATCGAGGCCGCTACCAGGCGCGCCGCAAGGAGTGCGGGCTGGCGCTGTATGCGAGCCTGGGCATCGGGCGCGAAGACCGTACGGCCGCCGCCGAACAGGCGCTTGAGAACTTTCGTTTCTTCGGTGCGCCGCATCTGGCGGTGATTTCGACCGAGCGGGATCTGGGCGACTATGGCGCGATCGATTGCGGGGGCTATCTGGGCTTGCTTTTGCTGGCGGCGCAGAGCCTCGGCGTCGCCGCGGTGCCGCAAGCCGCGATCGCGACGCATTCGGGCTTCGTCCGGGAATTCCTCGGTTTGCCCGAGGGCCGTCAGGTGGTGGCTGGCGTCGCCTTCGGATGGCGGGACGACGCACATCCCATCAACGGGTTTCGCACCAGTCGTGCACCGCTGGAGGACGCGGTGACCTGGATCGATGCACCGGGCTGAATCCCCCGGTAGGCCGCCTGTAGTGCGGTCGTATGCGGCGCTCAGGGGCCGCGGCGGCTATCTTCGTAGTGTGTGTCCATCCGGGCGAGATCGTACTGGGAGCCCAGATTGCGCAGATGGCACCACATGGCGTCATAACGCCCATGAAGGGCGTAGTTGGCCTGGACGAGCCAAGTGTCAGGAGCCCGCTGGGCGGCGGGCCACTGGCTGGGTGCCTCCAGGCTGCTGGCCGGGCCGAGTTGTTGGGAAACGTACTGCCCGCACGCGACCCGCGCATCGGCTATCTGCTTCTCGTGGCTCAACGAAACCCACGACGTCGATACCAGGAATGCGACAACGGCAAACAACAGAATTCTTGTTTTGAGCATGCTCCTTCTCTCCGGTCGGTATCGGCCGGTATGGTCCGGCCTGAGGTTATGCGGCCCGATTTTAGCGGACAGCCGGACAAAGGGTTTACCTTGGGTTACGAATCCGTCGAATCGAACGCCTCCTCGACCTCGAAAACCCCTTGGCACCGTGCGCGCGTTCGCGCGTGATCGAGCGGCTGCAGGCCGGCACGGCGGCCTGAAGCGCCGGTGCCGCGGTACATCAAGACGCCGCGGGCGCGTATCTGGCGAGTATCTGTTCCGAGTCGCGCCCCGGCGGAAGGCCGAATGCGCGGGCGTACTCCCGGCTGAACTGCGTCGGGCTTTCGTACCCGACCTCGAAGGCTGCGGAGGTGACGTTCCGTCCTTCGGCCACCAGCAGCGTGCGCGCCCGCAGCAGGCGTACACGCTTCTGGTACTGCAAGGGACTCAGGGCGGTGACCGCCTTGAAATGCCGATGGAATGCAGATTCGCTCATGGCAGCCACCTGCGCCAGGGTCTCGACCCGCAACGGTTCGGCGAAGTCGCGGCGAATGCGCTGGATTGCCAGCGTGACACGCGCGACGGCGCTGTCGGGGGAGGCGATGTCCCGCAGCATGGCGCCGTGCGGGCCCTGCAGCACCCGGTAGAGAATTTCGCGTTCATACACCGGTGCCAGCGCCGGGACGTCGGCAGGGCGCTCCATCAGCCGCAGCATGCGCACCCAGGCGTCCATCAGTTCCGGGGTGACCGAAGCTACCGAGAAGCCGGCGCTCACCTTCTCGGCGCGGGCGGATTCAGGCAAGTCGGCGATCAGGGCGCCGAGCGTTGCCGGCCGAAGCGTCAGCGCGACGGCCAGATAGGGTTCACCGGTTGCCGCGGGACGCACCGTGCCAGCAGCCGGCAGGTGGACGGACATCACGAAGTAGCTCGCAGGCGAATAGTGAAGGGTTCTGCTTCCCACGGTCATCGACTTGCTGCCCTGCAGGATCAGGTTGACCATCGGGTCATACACGGCGTTCAGCTCGTGCGCCGGAATCTTGCCCTGCACCATGGCCACGCGGGGGATGCCTGATTCCGTCATCCGGTTCCTGGCCTTCGCTGCCGCCAGGCGCCGGAGTTCCTCGAGTTGTTCTTCCATGGCTTGATCAAACCTCAAATGGATGTGCATCGCAAGTGCGAGAGCAGGAATAGGCAGGTTTGAGGCAGGAAAGGGCAGCTTCGCGCAGAGGCCCGCGCCTATCGTTCATGCATCACCTTCCACACGGAGAAAGCACATGAACATCGTCCTCATCACCGGCGCGAGCCGAGGCCTTGGCGCCAGCGCCGCCATCCACGCCGCCCAGCGCGGCATGGGTGTGATCCTGACCTACAACAGCCATGCGGCCGGCGCCGAACAGGTCGTTCGGCAGATCGAATCCGAGGGTGGAAAGGCCGTCGCCCTTGCGCTGGACGTGGGCAAGGTTGCGTCGTTTGCAGCCTTCCGGGACAAGGTCGCCGCGGCGCTCGAGGCCACCTGGGGCCGCGACCGTTTCGATGCGCTGGTCAACAACGCCGGCCATGGCGGCTTCAACCCGATCGAGACCGTCTCCGAAGCCGAGTTCGATGGCCTGTTGAACGTGCACCTGAAGGGCCCGTTCTTCCTGACCCAGGCGCTGTTGCCGCTGATGGCGGACGGCGGCCAGATCATCAACATGACCAGTGCGACCACCCGCGTGGCAACACCCGGCACGGCGCCCTATGCATCCTTCAAGGGCGGGCTGGAAGTGCTCACGCGCTGCATGGCCAAGGAGTTCGGGCCGCGCCGCATCCGGGCCAATTCGATTTCTCCAGGCGCGATCCGCACCGACATGACGAGCGAGGCGCTCGACCAGAGCCCGGCGTTCGTCGAACTGCTCGCGGGGCAGACAGCGCTTGGCCGCATTGGCGCCCCTGACGATGTCGGCCGCGTGGTCGCCAGCCTGCTGTCCGCGGACAACGCGTGGGTCAACGCGCAGAACATCGAAGTCGCCGGTGGCTACAACATCTGACGCGGGGACCGGCCCGTGCTCGATCACATCTTCCTGACGGTCAGTGATGTCGCGCGATCGGTCGCGTTCTACACCGCGGCCCTGGCGCCACTCGGCATCCGCCACCGGCATGACTACGACGGCAAGGACGGTCCACCCGGCCATCCGGACCTCAAGGGCTTCGGTGCGAACGGACGTGTCTTTTTCTGGCTGCAACAAGGCAGCGCCGACGGGCGCGCGGTGCATGTCGGCTTCGTCGGTGCCGGCACGTCGCAGGTTGATGCGGCCTACGCAGCGGCGATGGCCGCCGGCGCCACCGACAAGGGCGCACCGGGTGCACGGCTGCACTACGACCCGCGCTACTACGCGGCCAACGTGCTGGACCTCGATGGGTACAGCCTGGAGTTCGTCTACAAGAGTTGGCAGCAGCCCTCGCGGCCATGAACACGTTGCTCAGCTGAAGCCGATGCGTTGCGCGAGGGTAGCCCGGGCCGCAGCGGCGCAAAGGTCTTCCGGAAATGGGCATAGTGGCCGGGTCCCAGCCGCGGCCGGATGCTTTCCGGCAAGCGACGGCGCGGCTTCAGCATCATTCTCCAGAGCACATCACATGAAGAAGATCGGATTTCTCTCGTTCGGCCACTGGACGCCGTCCACGCAATCGCAGACGCGTTCGGCTGCCGACGCCCTCCTTCAGTCCATCGAACTGGCCGTGGCCGCCGAGGAGCTGGGAGCGGATGGCGCCTATTTCAGGGTGCACCATTTCGCCCGCCAGCTCAGTGCCCCCTTCCCGTTGCTGGCGGCCGTCGGCGCCAGGACCCGCCGCATCGAGATCGGCACGGGCGTGATCGACATGCGCTACGAGAACCCGCTCTACATGGCCGAGGAGGCGGGCGCGGCCGACCTGATCGCCGGCGGGCGCCTGCAACTCGGCATCAGCCGGGGATCGCCCGAGCAGGTGATCGATGGATGGCGCCATTTCGGCTACGCGCCGGTCGAGGGCCAGACGGAAGCCGACATGGCGCGGCAGCACACGGAAGCGTTCCTGGGCGTGCTGCAGGGCGAGGGCTTCGCGCAGCCCAACCCGCGCCCGATGTTTCCGAATCCGCCCGGACTGCTGCGCGTCGAGCCGCATTCCGAAGGCCTGCGCGGCCGCATCTGGTGGGGTTCGAGCTCGAACGCGACTGCGGTCTGGGCCGCGAAGCTCGGCATGAACCTGCAGAGCTCGACGCTCAAGAACGACGAGACCGGTGAGCCGTTCCATGTTCAGCAGGCAAGGCAGATCCGGATGTACCGGGAGGCGTGGAAGGAGGCGGGCCACACGCGGGCGCCGCGGGTGTCGGTGAGCCGCAGCATCTTCGCCCTGGTGAACGATCGGGACCGCATGTACTTCGGGCGCAGCGGCCAGGACGACGACACGGTCGGATTCATCGACGACAAGACTCAGGCGATCTTCGGCCGCAGCTATGCGGCGGAACCGGACGTGCTGGTCCGGCAACTGGCGCAGGACGAAGCCATTGCCGAGGCCGACACCCTTCTGCTGACCGTGCCGAACCAGTTGGGCGTCGACTACAACGCGCATGTGATCGAGGCGATCCTGACGCAGGTGGCCCCGGCTCTGGGCTGGCGCTGACGCAGCGGATGGAGATCGCGAACGCAGCGAGGCCGGGCGCCGAAGGCCTCTGCTGCCTGACGCGGGATCGCGGCTGTCTCCGCCGCGTCCCCGGTTTTGGCTGACGCCGCGACCGCTGGCGCGCGGGCGAGAATCTTCACGATGCATTGCACCGTATCCACAGCCTCCACCTCGCGAATTTCCGTCGCCGCGGCCCGCTGGAGGTTCCTGTTCGTCACGATGGCCGTCCTCGTGCTCGCTGCTTGTGCCGCGGCTCCCGCGCCGCCGCCGTCGTCCCTTGCGCAGTCGACCAGACCGCCGCTGCCGCAGCCATCGGCACAAGCACCGGCCGTGGCGCCTGCCGATACACAGCCCGAGCAGCAGCGGCTCGTGCAATGGCTGGCCGGGGTTCGCACGAGTGCGCTGGCGATGGGCATCAGGGCGTCGACCCTGGCGGCGCTGGACGACGTCGAGTACCTGCCGCGCGTCGTCGAACTCGACCGTGCCCAACCCGAGTTCACGCGCCCTGTCTGGACCTACCTCGACAACGCGATCAGTCCGGCGCGCATCGCGTCAGGGCAGGAGAAGCTGCTGCAGGTCCAGCGCGAGACGGCTGCAGCTTCGGC
>CAIQMJ010000772.1 GCA_903872875.1 uncultured Variovorax sp. | reverse complement strand
AGGAAGCCGTCGAGAAGGCCCGCACCGAAGTGGCGGACCTGATCGGTGCCGATCCGCGCGAGATCGTCTGGACGTCCGGCGCCACGGAGTCGAACAACCTGGCCCTGAAGGGCGCCGCCAACTTCTACAAGGGCAAGGGCAAGCACCTGATCACGGTCAAGACCGAACACAAGGCCGTGCTCGACACCATGCGCGAACTGGAGCGCCAGGGCTTCGAGGTCACGTACCTCGACGTGCAGGAAGACGGCATGCTCGACCTGGAGGCCTTCAAGGCCGCGATCCGCCCGGACACCATCCTGGCCAGCGTGATGTTCGTGAACAACGAGATCGGTGTGATTCAGGACGTCGTTGCACTCGGCAACATCTGCCGCGAGAAAGGCGTGATCTTCCACGTCGATGCGGCGCAGGCTACCGGCAAGGTCGAAATCGACATGAAGTCGCTGCCGATCGATCTGATGAGCCTGGCTTCGCACAAGACCTATGGTCCCAAGGGCATAGGCGCGCTGTATGTGCGCCGCAAGCCGCGCGTGCGCCTCGAGGCGCAAATGCATGGTGGTGGCCACGAGCGCGGCATGCGTTCGGGCACGTTGCCGACGCACCAGATCGTGGGCATGGGCGAGGCCTTCCGCATCGCCAAGCTCGAGATGAAGGACGACTTGGCCAAGGCGAGTGCGCTGCAGAAGCGCCTGCTGGACGGCCTGAAGGATGTCGAGCAGGTGTTCGTCAATGGCAACCTCGAACATCGGGTGCCGCACAACCTGAACATCAGCTTCAACTATGTCGAAGGCGAGTCGCTGATCATGGGCATCAAGGGCCTGGCGGTGTCGAGCGGTTCGGCCTGCACGTCGGCCAGCCTGGAGCCCAGCTATGTGCTGCGTGCCCTGGGTCGCAGCGACGAACTGGCACACAGCAGCCTGCGCATGACCATCGGCCGTTTCACGACCGAAGAAGAAATCGACTACGCGATCTCGACCATCAAGCACAACGTCGCCAAGCTCCGCGAGCTGAGCCCGCTGTGGGAGATGTTCAAGGACGGCATCGACATCAGCACGATCCAATGGTCCGCCCACTGACGCCGGCTTCCTGATTCACAACATTCGAAAAGAGGTTCCCCATGGCTTACTCCTCCAAGGTCATCGACCATTACGAAAACCCGCGCAACGTCGGCTCCTTTGAAAAGGGCGACGATTCGGTCGGCACCGGCATGGTCGGCGCGCCCGCGTGCGGCGACGTGATGAAGCTGCAGATCAAGGTCAACCCGGAAACCGGCGTGATCGAAGACGCGCGTTTCAAGACCTATGGCTGCGGTTCCGCCATCGCTTCGTCGTCGCTCGTGACCGAATGGGTCAAGGGCAAGACGCTCGATGAGGCTGCCGCACTCAAGAACGCGCAGATCGCGGAAGAGCTGGCGCTGCCGCCGGTCAAGATCCACTGCTCGATCCTTGCGGAAGACGCAATCAAGGCAGCCGTCAACGACTACAAGCAGAAGCATGCCGCCCTCGCTGGTGCCTCGGCGGAAGCGGTTCACTGACATGGCCGTCACGCTCACCGACGCTGCTGCGCGTCACGTCAACCGTTACCTCGGGAAACGGGGCAAGGGCGTTGGCGTGCGGTTGGGCGTCAAGACCACGGGCTGTTCGGGTCTCGCCTACAAGCTGGAATACGTCGACGAGTTTTCTCCGGAAGACGTCGTGTTCGAAGATCACGGCGTCAAGGTGCTGGTCGATCCGAAGAGCCTGGCCTACATCGACGGCACCCAGCTCGACTTCGTGCGCGAAGGTCTGAACGAGGGCTTCAAGTT
>CAIQMJ010000771.1 GCA_903872875.1 uncultured Variovorax sp. | reverse complement strand
CGCGGAGGTCGACCGAAGCCGGTGTCGAGAGGGGCGACGGATCGCCGGCGAGCACGGCGTCCAGCAGCGCGAGGTCGCCGATGTTCCAGGCCATCGGGCCGGCGGTGTCGCGGGTCGAGGCGATCGGCGCGATGCCGGTGCCGTCGATGCGCCCCACGGTCGGGCGCAGGCCCGCGATGCCGCAGAGCGCGGCCGGCAGCCGCACCGACGCGCCGGTGTCGGTGCCGATCGCACCGGGCACCAGTCCCGCCGCGACGATCGCAGCCGAGCCGCCGCTGCTGCCGCCGGGAATGCGGTCGGTCGCCCACGGGTTGCGCACCGCGCCCGTCACCCCGTTGTGGCTGGAGATGCCGAAGGCCAGTTCGTGCATGTTGGCCTTGCCCGAGACCACCGCGCCGGCAGCGCGCAGCCGCTGCACGACGCGCGCGTCCGCGTTGGGAATCTTCCCGCGCAGTGCGCCGGTGCCGGCACTGGTCGGCAGGTGCGCGGTGTTGATGTTGTCCTTCAGGGCCAGCGGCACGCCCAGCAGCGGCGCCGTGTCGCCGCGGGCGATCGCGGCATCGGCAGCGCGCGCCTGCGCCAGGAAGGGCGCGGCGTCGAAGTCGACGTAGCCGTTCAGATGCGACAGCGTGGCCGTCCGCGCCGCCAGCGCCTCCGCGTGTTCCGCGCAACTGAAGTCCTTGTTCGTCAATGCGTCCCTCAGCTGGCGCACCCCGTATTCATGCAGTTCCATGTCGATTCCCGGCACCGGTTTCACGTTCATTGATCAGCGACTGCGGGAAGCCCGGTTCCCTCGTCGGCGAGGCGCCAGCTTAGGGACGGGGCGTTCGAAAAGCTCCCCTCAAAACCGAGGGGACGGCGGCTGCCGCGGGCGGGCACTCTTCCTGCATGCGGGTCTTCCAACGCAGCAACTCGGCACGGGAAAGGGGCCGGTTGCGCGGCGTCCATCCCCTGCCTGCACCGTCCTGGAGCCAACATGTACTTGTCCGACGCACAGACCACCGCGCTGGCCGAGAGCTTCCGGCTGCTCGTCAACGCCCAGGACCTGGACGAACTGCGGCAGGATCTCGGCGCGCCCATCACGCGCCTGCTCGGCGCGGAGTCCGCGGTGTCGCGCGACCTGGACCCCTCGACGTCGACCTACACGATCCGCGTCGCCCACAACATCGACCCGGTCCATGCCCGGGCCTACGACCAGTACTACCAGTTCTGCGACCCGGTCACCCCGGCGCTCAAGCCGCGTGGCTGTTCGTCCTTCACGCAGGCGATGGACATGCGCGTGCTCCACAGGACCGAGTTCTTCAATGACTTCCTGGAGCCGCACGGCATGCACTGGGGAATGAACCTGTATGCGATGGACGGCGGCCAGTGCGTTGGCGATTTGCTGGTGTTCCGCTCGCGGGCGCGCCCCGATTTCGAGAAGAACGACGTCGAGCTGCTGCGCCTGATCGAACCCGCGCTGACCGCGGCCTTCGTCCGGCTGCGCCCCAGGACGGAGATGGCCGCGGGGCCGTCGACCGACCCTGCAGGCGCCGGTCGGGCGCTTGCGGCCGCGGGCCTGACGAAGCGCGAGGCCGATGTCGCGCTGCTGGTGTTTCGCGGTGCCGCCGACAAGGAGATCGCGAGGGCGCTCGCGGTGGAGGTGACGACCGTGCGCTACTACCTCAAGAACGCGTCCACGAAGCTGGGCGTGATGGGGCGCAGCCGGCTGGCGTTCGCGGTGGCGGAGTTGCTGGCGGGCCGCCAGGTCGGGCGGGGCACGCGGCTGCAGTGAGCGCG
>CAIQMJ010000770.1 GCA_903872875.1 uncultured Variovorax sp. | reverse complement strand
TGCGGCGGCTCCAGGAAGGGGAACTGCTCGACGTCGCCCAGGCGCAGCGACTTCATCCGCAGGATCACCCCGGCCAGCGACGAGCGCAGGATTTCCGGATCGGTGAAGCGCGGGCGTCCCTGGAAATCCTTCTCGTCGTAGAGCCGGATGCAGATGCCGTTGGCCACGCGGCCGCAACGCCCGGCGCGCTGGTTGGCCGCGGCCTGGCTGATCGGCTCGACCAGCAGCTGTTCGACCTTGCTGCGGAACGAATAGCGCTTGACGCGCGCCGTGCCGGTGTCGATCACATAGCGCGTGCCGGGCACCGTAAGCGAGGTCTCCGCCACGTTGGTGGCCAGCACCACGCGCCGGCCGGTGTGGCCTTCGAAGATGCGGTCCTGCTCGGCCGGCGACAGCCGCGCGAACAGCGGCAACACCTCGGCATTGCGGTAGATCGGCTGCTGCGACAGATGCTTGCGCAGATGGTCCGCCGCCTCGCGGATCTCGCGCTCGCCGGGCAGGAAGACCAGGATGTCGCCCGCGTTGTGCGGATCGCGCCAGAGCTCGTCGACACCGTCGGCGATCGCGTCGTTCAGGTCGTGGTCGCGCGACTCCTCGAAGGGCCGGTAGCGCTGCTCGACGGGAAATGTGCGGCCCGAAACATAGATGATCGGCGCAGGTCCGTTGCGCGACGCGAAATGCGTGGCGAAGCGATCGGCATCGATCGTCGCGGACGTCACGATGACCTTCAGGTCGGGGCGCCGCGGCAGGATCTCGCGCAGGTAACCCAGCAGGAAGTCGATGTTCAGCGAGCGCTCGTGCGCCTCGTCGATGATGATCGTGTCGTAGGCCTTGAGCAGCGGGTCGGTCTGCGTTTCGGCCAGCAGGATGCCGTCGGTCATCAGCTTGACCGAGGCATCGCGGCTCAGCCGGTCCTGGAAGCGCACCTTGTAGCCGACCACGTCGCCCAGCGTCGTCTTCAGTTCCTCCGCGATGCGCTTGGCGACCGAACTCGCGGCGATCCGCCGCGGCTGCGTATGGCCGATCAGCCGACCTTTGCCAGGCGGCGCATTGAGCTTGCCGCGGCCGAGCTGCAGCGCGATCTTGGGAAGTTGCGTGGTCTTGCCGGAGCCGGTTTCGCCACAGACGATCACCACCTGGTTCGCTTCAATGGCCGCGGCGATCTCGTCGCGCCGTGCGGAAACGGGCAGCGACTCGGGAAATTCGATGGTCAGCGGCGAACGGGCGGGAGCGGCCGGAGCCGGGGCCGCGCGAACCGGCGACGTGGAGGGAGGAGAGGCACTCATGAACCCGTCGATTATCCCAGTCGCCCCGCAGGCAGCCCGCAGCGAGGGGCATCGACGGGCACGGGCAAGGCCGACGACGGCGGGGCGCCGAAGGATCCGTCGACGGCCGGACACGGTTTTCGTCGAGAATCCTGCGTTTCCGGCATGGCGCCGGTCTTGTTCACCCGCCTCCCCACGCCCGCATGTCCGCCGTCTTCAACTTCACCTTCGTTCCCTGGTTCCGTTCGGTCGCACCCTATATCCACACGCACCGCGGCAAGACCTTCGTGGTCGGCCTGGCCGGCGAGGCGATCGCGGCGGGCAAGCTGCAGAACATCGCGCAGGACTTGGCGCTCATCCAGTCGATGGGCGTGAAGGTGGTGCTCGTGCACGGCTTCCGTCCGCAGGTCAACGAGCAACTTCGCGCCAAAGGCCATGAGGCGAAGTACTCGCACGGCATGCGCATCACCGACGCGGTGGCGCTCGATTCGGCGCAGGAGGCGGCAGGCCAGCTGCGCTACGAAATCGAGGCCGCCTTCAGCCAGGGCCTGCCGAACACGCCGATGGCCGGCTCGACGGTGCGCATGATCTCGGGCAACTTCATCACCGCGCGGCCGGTAGGTGTGATCGACGGCGTCGACTTCAAGCATTCGGGCCTGGTGCGCAAGGTGGACGCTGCCGGCATCCGGCAGACGCTGGACTTCGGCGCGATGGTGTTGATGTCTCCCTTCGGCTTCTCGCCGACCGGCGAGGCCTTCAACCTCACGATGGAAGAGGTCGCGACCAGCGTGGCGATCTCGATCCAGGCCGACAAGCTGATCTTCCTGACCGAGACGCCGGGCATCCGCATCGACAGCGAACTGCCGGAGAGCGAGGACAACCCGATCGACACCGAACTGCCGCTCGACGCCGCCAAGAAGCTGCTCGCCACCCTGCCTCCGGCCCAGCGGCCGACCGACACCGCCTTCTATCTGCAGCACTGCGTGAAGGCCTGCGAGGCAGGCGTCGAACGCAACCACATCCTGCCCTTCGCGGTCGATGGCGCGCTGCTGCTCGAGGTCTACGTGCACGACGGCATCGGCACGATGGTGATCGACGAGAAGCTCGAGTCGCTGCGCGAAGCGACGGCCGACGACATTGGCGGCATCCTGCAGCTGATCGAGCCCTTCGAGCGCGACGGCACGCTGGTCAAGCGCGACCGCACCGAGATCGAGCGCGACGTCGACCACTACACGGTGATCGAGCATGACGGCGTGATCTTCGGCTGTGCGGCGCTCTATCCGTACCCCGAGGCGCGCACGGCCGAGATGGCCGCGCTGACCGTCTCGCCGCATTCCCAGTCCCAAGGCGATGGAGAGCGCATGCTCAAGCGCATCGAGCAGCGCGCCCGTGCGATGGGGTTGCAGAGCATCTTCGTGCTGACGACGCGCACCATGCACTGGTTCATCAAGCGCGGCTTCGTACCGGTCGACCCGGACTGGCTGCCCGACGCGCGCAAGAAGAAATACAACTGGGACCGCAAGAGCCAGGTCCTGGTCAAGAAGCTGAGCTGAGCTGATCCACGCGCTGCAAGCGCCGACGCCCGGCCAGAGGCGCATCTGCCTGTCTCACGGATAATCCTGCGCCATGAATCCCCTGCTCGCCCGGTTGCAGCCCTATCCTTTCGAACGGCTGCGGCAACTCTTCGCGGGCGTCACGCCCAGCCCCGACCATCGCCCCATCAGCCTGGGCATCGGCGAACCCAAGCATCCGACGCCGCCGTTCATCAAGGAAGCGCTGAGCGCCGGGCTCGGCGCCCTCGCGGCCTATCCGGCCACCGCGGGCGAGCCGAAGCTCCGTGCCGCATTCACCGGATGGCTGCAGACGCGCTACGGCCTCGCGCTCGACCCGGCCACGCAGGTGCTGCCGGTCAACGGCTCGCGCGAAGCACTGTTTGCGCTGGCACAGACGTTGATCGACGCCAGTGCGAAGCCCACCCCGATCGTGGTGTCGCCGAATCCGTTCTATCAAATCTACGAAGGCGCGGCGCTGCTGGCCGGCGCCGACGTGCATTACGCGCCGAGCGTGGCGTCGCGCAACTTCGCGGTCGATTGGGACAGCGTGCCGGCCGACATCTGGGCGCGCACGCAGCTGGTGTTCGTCTGCTCGCCGGGCAACCCGACCGGCGCGGTGATGCCGCTCACGGAATGGCAGAAGCTGTTCGCGCTGTCGGACCGGTATGGCTTCGTGATCGCGTCCGACGAGTGCTACAGCGAGATCTATTTCCGTGAAGAACCGCCGCTGAGCGGGCTCGAAGCCGCGGCGAAGCTCGGCCGCACCGACTTCCGCAACCTGATCTCGCTCACCTCGCTGTCCAAGCGAAGCAACGTACCGGGCCTTCGCAGCGGCTTCGTCGCTGGCGACGCGCGCATCATCAAGAACTTCCTGCTGTACCGCACCTACCACGGCAGCGCGATGAGCGGTGCCGTGGCGGCCGCGAGCATCGCGGCCTGGGGCGACGAGCAGCATGTGGCGGACAACCGCGCCCAGTACCGCACCAAGTTCGCGGCCGTGACGCCGCTGCTCGAGGAAGTGCTCGACGTCCGGCTGCCGGACGCGAGTTTCTACCTCTGGGCCGGCATCCCCGAAGCCTGGCAGGGCGATGACCCCGCCTTCGCCCGCGCGCTCTACGCTCAATACAATGTGACGGTGTTGCCGGGCAGCTATCTGGCCCGCGACGCGCAAGGCGGCAATCCCGGACGTGGCCGCATCCGGATGGCCCTCGTGGCCGAGACGGACGAATGCCTCGAAGCCGCACAGCGCATCGTGCAATTCGTCCGGCAAGGCCGCTGAGCCCACTGTTTCCGCCCCAGCTTCCGCACCCCTTTTCATCCAGAGACCGCTCCAAAGTCCCAACAACTCCAGCAGACCATCGACGCCGCGTGGGAAGACCGCGCCAGCATTTCGCCCGGCAAGGCGCCCGCCGAAGTGCGCGATGCCGTCGAGCACGTGATCTCCGAACTCAACAACGGCAAGCTGCGCGTCGCGACCCGCGAATCGGTCGGCCAGTGGACCGTGCACCAGTGGATCAAGAAGGCCGTGCTGCTGTCGTTCCGCCTGAAGGACAACGAGCAGATGCAGGCCGGCGCACTGGGCTTCTACGACAAGGTGCCGACCAAGTTCTCGCACCTGTCGGCCGACGAACTCAAGGAAGCCGGCGTGCGCATCGTGCCGCCGGCCGTCGCACGCCGCGGCAGCTATATCGCCAAGGGCGCGATCCTGATGCCCTCGTACGTGAACATCGGCGCCTATGTCGGCGAAGGCACGATGGTCGACACCTGGGCCACGGTCGGCTCCTGCGCCCAGATCGGCGCCAACGTTCACCTGTCGGGTGGCGTCGGCATCGGCGGCGTGCTCGAGCCGCTGCAGGCCGGCCCGACCATCATCGAGGACAACTGCTTCATCGGCGCCCGCTCCGAAGTCGTCGAGGGTGTGGTGGTCGAAGAGAACTCGGTGCTGTCGATGGGCGTGTTCATCGGGCAGAGCACCCCGATCTACGACCGCGCGACCGGCGAAACGCTGTACGGCCGCGTGCCGGCCGGCTCGGTCGTGGTGGCCGGCAGCCTGCCGAAGGACAACGGCCGCTACAGCATGTACGCCGCCATCATCGTGAAGAGGGTCGACGCCAAGACGCGCTCGACCACCAGCCTGAACGACCTGCTGCGCGACTGACCGGAGAGTGCAGATGGGCACGATGGAACGCATCCTTCGCCTGATGGCGGAGCGCCATGCGTCCGACATCTACCTGTCTGCGAACTCGCCGGTGCTGATCCGCATCGACGGCGAATGCCGGCCGATCAACGCGCAGGTGCTGCCGGCCGAGGCGCCGCTCGCGCTGCTCACCGAAGTGGTCGATGCCGGCCGCATCGCCGAACTGCAGCAGAGCGGCGACCTCAACATGGCGATCCGCCTGGACGGCGCGGGCAATTTCCGCATCAGCGCGATGCGCCAGCGCGGCAGCTATGCCGTGGTGGTGCGGCATGTCGCGCCGGCCATTCCATCCTTCGACACACTCGGCCTGCCCGACGTGCTGAAGACCTTGATCATGGAAAAGCGCGGGCTGATCCTGATGGTCGGCGGCGCCGGCGCGGGCAAGACCACCACGCTCGCATCGATGCTGGACCACCGCAACGCCCATGCGAGCGGGCACATCCTCACGATCGAGGAGCCGATCGAGTTCACTTTCAGCAACAGGAAATCGGTGGTCAACCAGCGCGACGTGGGCAGCGACACGGCATCGCTCGAGGTCGCCCTGAAGAACGCGCTGCGCCAGGCGCCGGACGTGATCCACATCGGCGAGATCCGCGATCGCGACGCCATGAGCGCCGCCATCGCGTATGCGCAGTCCGGCCATCTGTGCGTGGCCACGCTGCATGCCGGCAACAGCCACCGCGCGCTCAACCGCGTCCTCGGGTTCTATCCGGTCGAGGTGCGTGGCACGCTGCTGAGCGACCTGGCCGGCACACTGCGCGCAGTCGTCGCACAGCGCCTTCTGCGCACGCCGGGCGGTGGTCGCGTGCCGGCGCTCGAAGTCCTGCTGAACACCGCGGGGGTCGCCGAGCTGATGGAGAAAGGCGACATCGCCGCCATCAAGGAAGCGATGGAACGATCGATGGCCGAGGGCTCGAAGACCTTCGAGGAAGCGATCGCCGAGCTGGTCGTCGACGGGCGGGTCACGCGCGACGAAGCGCTGGCGCAGGCCGACTCGCCAACCAACCTTCTCTGGCGGCTGCAGAACCGCAACGCCAAGGTGACCACCGAGGAGCGCAGCGTATTTGCGCCGATCGAGGCGCCGACCTTCACCGACATCACGCTCGACGTGCATTTCTAGGCTTTTCCATGTCCCGCACCCTGCTGCTTGCCGAACAACTGATGTCGCGCCCGTCCGTGACGCCCGACGATGCAGGTTGCCAAACGCTGCTCGGCGAACGCCTCGCCCCGCTCGGCTTCACGCTCGAGGTCATCGAGAGCGGCCCGGCCGATTTCCGCGTGACCAACCTCTGGGCCGTGCGCCCGGGTCGCCCGGGCGGCAAGACCGTCGCTTTCGCCGGCCATACCGACGTCGTACCGACCGGCCCGATCGAGCAATGGAGCAGCCACCCATTCGTGCCGACCCACCGCGATGGCCGACTCTACGGCCGTGGCGCCTGCGACATGAAGACCTCGCTGGCCGCGTTCGTCGTCGCCATCGAGGAGTTCCTCGCGCAGCACCCCGACCCGGCGCTCACGCTTGCCCTGCTGCTGACCAGCGACGAGGAAGGCCCGGGCGTCGATGGCACGGTGATCGTCTGCAACATGCTGGCCGCGCG
>CAIQMJ010000769.1 GCA_903872875.1 uncultured Variovorax sp. | reverse complement strand
TCTCGGGGAGCAGCATCATCTGCTGCGGCTCGTAGGGAAGGTAGTTCGCGGCCATGGCCGCAAACTTACATCAACCTTCGAGAAAAAGTCAGTCGGTCAGTCGGCTTCTGCCGCCCAGACTCCTAGCCACATCCGCACCGTTGGAAGGTGCGCGCGGATCGGCCGAAGGCAACCGTTCCCCGGGGACAACCGATCAGGGCGCTTGATGCCCTTCCCACGTCTTGCGAATGTCCTGCGCCAGCGCAAGCAGCAATGCGGCGTGCTCCGCGAGGCTGTCGTCGATGTCCTGCAGTGCCGTCGGGAAGCTCACGTTGAGCGCATAGAGTCCGCCGCCCGGCGCGGGCATTGGCACGGCCGGAGCGGCATGCCGGCCTGCCACTGCGCGCTGCAATAGCCGACCTTGCGGATGTCGCGCAGCGATGCGTCGATGCAGCGCTTCAGGCGGGGCCATGCATGCGCATGTTGGGCTGCCAATCGGTCCATCAGCCCGGCGCGCGCGGCCGGTGACATGCCTGCGAGGAAGGCGCAGCCCAGTGAGGTCGTCGCTATGGGAATGCGCGACCCCGGCGAGATGCGCCGGAAGATGCCCCGTCGACTCAGTCGCACGGAGTCGAGATAGACCATCTCGAGCTCATCGGCCACAGCGATTCCGACGTTCACCAGCCGCCCCTGCGCGAGCGCACGCATCAGCGGCAGCGCCTTCTCCAGCAACTTCTCAGAACTGCGGAACGCGAGCGCCATGCTCAGGCACGCGGCGGTCAAGCGATAGCCCATCTGTTGAGCGTCCCAGGCACCGGCAGTGCCGGCAACCACCCCCTTGGCTGTGCTCCCACAGGCACGACCACAGCGTTGGAGGCCCTGGTAGCCACTTCCTTCTCAGCGATGGCATTGGGGGCAGGCTGGAAATGCGGTCGAAACCTCGCACATTACAGTCCGCGTACCCCTGGCGCCCGGGATTGGTCGACAGCACATGTGCGCTGCTCGGGTCATCCGGACCGTCCAACGCCCCGTCGTCGACAACACCCCATGTAAGCGTACATCGGCACATGCAGCTCCGTGCCGCTGCCGGCGTAGCCGTGCTTCCAGATCAGCGCCATGCCTCTGACGTGCACGACCATGCGGAATCCGCTGTTTCACTGATTTTTTGCCAAAATTCCAGATTTCGATGAATCTGGACGGTTGAGACCGTGCATTCAGTGCGGGCGGCAAGTGACTGCATCGCTGCACGAAACGAGAAGTCACTCAGCGAGATCCTTTTCCTCGATGGCCTGGTACCGGCTCGAATCGTCTGCGATTTAACCGTTTGAGAAGCGCGCTCGCTCCGACAGACGCCATCCGGGAATGCTTCTCAGCAGCCTCCTCGGCAGATGCGCGCGGGTCCCTGCGGCAGCAGGTCACCGTGATCAGGTGCGACATGCGACCTGCTATGGCGCATCGCGCGGCAGGAGGCCAATCCCGTCTGCCGATCGAATTTCTGCTCAATGACGGGTGCACGCCATGCCCGGCGGAAATATTTGGTGTGAGCGCACGCTTCTCACAATCGATTTTTCGGCCCGACGCGATGGAACGTCCCACTCACCGATGATGTTCCCAGTCAACAGCCGGCTGAGGCGACTCGTCGTGTCAAAAGTGAAGCCCGAAAACGCATCGCGCGGCCGGCCCTTTCAAGCAATGCAGCTTAGGCGCTCGGAATCGCATCGGTACGGGGACCAAGAACCGTCACCTGGTAGCTCCGCGCGAGTTGCTGCCCTGCGAAAGCACATCACTGCCGGGCAGGCGCGTTTCATACGCCCAGGGGGCGACTTGCGCGCGACGTGCCAGCCAGACCACATGTCGATGCGAACTCGACTGCAACTTCGAAGCAGCGCTCGATCGACGTCCGCAATGGCCGACCCAGCAGGCCGGAGCCGCTCTGGTCAGGCCTCAGGCGCTCGGCGTATCCGCCAGCTGAAGCGCTGGCGCGACACCAGCCGATGCAACAGCCACCTCGATCACCATCTCTTCGTTTTCGTGTGGGGCATGACGGGCTTTGCAGGTGCTGGGACCGATGCGGGTTTGCCTGCGGTGACCGCCGTCGACACCGTCCGGCTCGAGGCCGCTTGGACCGGCGAGCCGGCTGCAGCCCGCTTCTGTCGAATCTGCGTGGCGCCTGAGGTGGCGTGGGCTTCGGTGCCACCGCCTTCCTTGCTGAGCTTGTAGGTGCCCCAGAGTCGATCTCTTCGGCTCTCCTACTTCACGGAATTCGCCTTGGCGGCGGACCCCAAGGCGCGCTTCCGTGCAAGCTGCTGCTTCGCAACACGTGACTCGGCCGGTTTTGGCGCGGCAAGCGCCGTGGGTGCAATCGTGCCGATCAGAAAGTCTTCGATGGCACTGCCACGTTTGCGCAACGCCGCCTTGAGCCACTGCGGCCGTGGTCCTCGGCCAGACCAGGTCACCCCCGTTTTCGGATGCTGATATTTCGGCACGCTTGAGGTT
The DNA here is from genome assembly GCA_903872875.1 of uncultured Variovorax sp. GTDB lineage: Bacteria > Pseudomonadota > Gammaproteobacteria > Burkholderiales > Burkholderiaceae_C > Variovorax. The sequence continues at coordinate 1,743 of CAIQMJ010000769.1, read as the reverse complement.
GGCGACTTCTGGGCTGGCAGCTTGGAAGACGCTCGGGTTTTGGTTTTGGCGGTCGTGGCTGGAACGCTGCCCTTGGCGGCCACCAGAAGGCTCTCGAGAGATCGACCCGCGTCGAGCGCGCTGCGCAGCCAAGCAGGACGTGGACCGCGCCCGCTCCAGACCCTTCCCTGCCCGTCACCGTACTTCGCGCTACCACGCGCCACGCTCGCGCCGGGGTCTGATGCCACTTCGTTCACGTGCTCACTCGTCGTGCTTTCACGGGCGAACGTCAGATCCGCCGCCGACAGCTTGTATTTCGAGATGACGCCGTTAATCTTTGCCACGGCTTCTCTCACTTCGAGTGCATAGAGCTTGTTGGCAGTGGATTGCAGTGCTGCAATTTCACGAGTGATCTGCGCGTAGGTCTTCGTCATGTGATGAGGCGTATGAAGTGGATGCAACGAGTTTATCGGTCGTTGCCAGGTGGCTTTCGTTTGGTGGGTCTGGGATCGATGGATTCACTCATTGGATCCGCAGTGTTGCGGTGGCCCAGAGGACGCTTTGCGATCTATGGCGCGCGATCTGCATACGCCCTGGTCCTCCGCCGCGTCGAGTCCGTCGGCTCCACATCCTTAGGGAATGATGGCTAGTGGTGCACTGCGCCCTCCTCTCTCGCGCGTCCTGATTCGCACTTAGCGACCAGTGCGATCGCCGCGCTTCCTCGGCCGCGAACAATCTCGCCGAGACGCCAGCAACGAGAACTCGCGCAAGCGCAGACCGTGTGCGGATGGCTTCAACAGGGCATGGGGTGTTCGTACTGTGCTCGATGCAAAGCCTCTGGGTTGGGCGACCTCGACGTCGTTGCCGCTGTTTCTTGCTGCTGAGCCGATGTTTGGCCCGCTTTGGTGCAGCGTTGCGCGATGAGCTGCCGATGTAGATATCCCGGACGCTGGCTCTCCTGGAATCGATGTAAGCGCTCGCTTCAATACAGAATCGATTGCGGAGGTGACGTGGCGAATGCAGGTGTGCGATTGGATTGGGCGGCAAGGTGTCAACCGGCACGTGGTGCGCGGCAGGTTGCGGCGAAAGGTCACGCGCCGAGCACGCTGCCCTCCACAGGGATCTGGCGCATGCGGCGGTTGGCAACCGGTGTGAGGTCTCGATGCCGACTGTCTGGCTGGGCTTGCCCGATTCCCCCTCTGCCGGATCGGCTTGTAGTTGCGTAGTCAGAGCCGAGGGGGCGGCGGCAATCACCGGTTCTGTCGCGCTGACGATGGTCTTGATGCCGCTGCCCGTTGGCGCAAGCTGTAGCCGTGCGCAGCAGGGCGAGGTCTCTGTGCTGGGCTGCCCGGGCGCCATTTTTAGCTCTGCCCGGACGCAACACGATGGCCGCGATCGACGGCGAATATGCCACGCTACCCGGGTAAGGAAGTGACGTCTGCGCGACGAAGGCAAAGGCGATGACCTCTCTCTAGGGCGGGGTACGTTGCGTGAAGCAAATTTGCTCCGCCGTCCAGTAAACATCCCCGGATGTCTGTCGTTGCGCCCGTCGCAACCAAAAAAAGGAGCAGGTCACCTGCTCCCATGAATCCGATGACTCCCCAACGGGGCTAGCTCAACAGGTCGTCGATCATCTTCTCAAGATTCGCGCGCTGCACGTCGCTGAGCCGTTGCGCAAACTTGACGCTGACGTGCCCGGTGGTCGATGTCGCTATGGTGGCGACCACGGCGCCGTGCCTCTTGATCTCGACATGGGCAGGGGGG
>CAIQMJ010000768.1 GCA_903872875.1 uncultured Variovorax sp. | reverse complement strand
GCGAACACGTCGTCACCGTCTTGTTTGTTCTCGCCGTCGTTGTGATTCTCGGCTCGGCTCCAGTCATCGAGGACGGGGCGCAGCTGGTGGCCGACGACGCAGCGGCCGCTCCTGGGGAAGTGGCGCACGACGAGAAGGTTGCGGGGGCAATGCCATGAGGCGGGCCGCACCGGACACGCCTGACTGGGCCGCTGACTCACTCGGCGAATTCCTGCTAGTGCTGCGCGACTTGGCCACTGCCGCAGGCCTGGCCATTGTCCTGGTGGTCGTGGTCGCCCTCGGCTTTGCCCTGACCGATCTGCCGAAGTAACGCCATGCACGACGCCCACGACATCGACCACGTGCAGACGTCTGCGCTCGACGACGAACCGGACATGTTCGCCGGCACCGACGCCGCTCCGCCTGCGGAAGACGTGTACGAGATCCACGGCGTCCTGACCGCCTCGGCCGAAGTCCGCACCAAGCTGACCGGCCACGGCGTCCATCCCCTCCCCGTGCTGTGCATGGAAGTAAAGCCCTTGAACGGGCTGAAACGAACCATCCACGCCGAGAAGGTTTTCTCCGAGGCCTCCCGCAAAGAGGCCGAGCAGCTCGCCGCCACGCTCAAGCGCGGCGCGCGTATCACCCTCACCACGAGCTTGCGTGACATGCGGACCATCCTGCCGCACATCAAGTCCGTGGCCATCACCCCCGCACCTTGATCGCCATGAAGAAACAAATCATCGGGCTCACCGGCTGGGCCGGCACGGGCAAAGACACCGTTGCCGACCTGCTGGTGACGCACTTCGACTTCCGCAAACTCGCATTCGCTGACGCGCTTCGCGGCGAGATCGCAGACGCTTTCAGCATCGACCTGCGCATGTTGACCGACCAGCACACGAAGCATGTGCCGACGCCGGCGCTTGCGATGTGCAGGGCACCGGTCCCATTTCTCGCCGCAGTGACGCACGCGCTGATCAACTCCGAAGCCCCAGTGCCTGCAGGCAACCTGGCCGAGTGGCAGGCTTGGCTCGCCGAGCCGCGGAGCCCACGACAGATCCTGCAATGGTGGGGCACGGAATACCGACGCGCCGAACATCCTGCGTACTGGTCCCGCAAGCTGCTGCAGCGGCTGATCGACCACATGCGCGACGGCGGAATGCGTTTCGTCGTCACGGACATCCGCTACCAGAACGAAGCAGACACCCTTGTCTGCGCCGGCGGGCGGCTCTGGCAAATCACACGCCCGGGCATCGACGGGACCACCACGACCGAAGGGACGCACACGAGCGCCACGGATGGCTCGCAATTTCACGTCGACGCAGTGATCTGCAACCGGCACGACATCGCGCACCTGCAGCTGGTGGTCTTCGGCGAGTTTCTCGCGGTCGAAACCGGCATCCGGGGCACCAAGGTCGCGGTGCCGGGATGAGGTCCATTCGTCTGTCACGGCTGCGCACTGCCCGCCACCGCATGATCCTGCTGCCGCTACGGGATGCCATGCGCGCGCTGCGCCGGGGCATAGCCCAGCCTCACCATGTAGACGTACTGCACCAGGCGGTGCGCATCGCCGCGCATATGGACCAGGGCAAGCCGCTTGGCATGTCCGGCCACTTCGCCGCAGCCGCGCAAGCGATCGACGAGATCCGCGCACGCGCCTGCGGCATGTCATGCGATGTGCCTGACGTGCCGCACCTGGCAGAGCTGGAGGTGCTGCAGACCGCAATCGATCTTCACGCGCATCAGCTCATCCGCATTCCGGTGCACCACTACGCGCTCGCCGTCGACAGCGTGTCGCAGCTGACCCGCTGCAGCACGTCGCCTACCGCGACCTTGCGCTATCCCGTCACCGAAGGGCTGCCGCTATGACCCGTCGCAAACAGACGAACGTGACGGTGGGACAGGTCGCGCCGCCCCGTCGATTCGTTCCGACTGGCACTTACATGGGAGCCGAGCTGCAGCGCACGTCGCACCGGACCGGCGCCTACGATGCATTCAGCCTGCCGAGCAAATTCGGCAAGCAGCAAGCTGCACCAGGCGCGGCGCCAACCGCGCCAGTGTCCACGGACGAGGCGCCGCCAGCAGCGAACGCGCCTGACTGCGCACCCTCGCCTGTCCCAGCCGAACGCCGATTCTTCGCAGTCGGCCCGGACGGCCGCGCCTTGCCGACGCCGGGCATCCGCCATGACTTGAAAGCACTCATCACGCCGGCGCCGAGTAAGAGGGCGAGGAAGCTCACACCAACGCCTCGAGGTGTCTCGCTTTCCCCGTACGTCCCGCACCCCGGCAGCACCCCTTCGCGCGTAATCGCGGCGCTGCAGGCCGAGGGCGGGATGATCAGCTACGCGGAAATCAGCGAGCGCTTCGGCGTCCCACCTGGCAGCGTCACTGCCGTGCTCAAGGCCGCGCTGCTGAAGGGCGCACTCATCAGGCACTTGAGCGAGGGCCGCAAAGTCCGACTGCACTTGCCGGGCTACGTACCGCCGGTGCCGCCGCCCGCCGCCGCTGCGCCGGTGCCGACTGCGGCACCGGATGAGATCGCCAACATCATGGCCGCCAACAGCGCCCAGCTCGATGCGCTGGCCAACGCATACGCCAAGGCCTTCCACGAGTTCAGCGTGGCGGCCGCAGCCGCCAGCACCGCGCTGCTCGCCCAGGCCAAAGAACTCGATCACCACATGCGCGCCGTTTCAGCCGGGGCGCGCAATCACGTCCCACCGGCGCGTCGCGCCTCCTGAAAGCACCCCATGAAATCGAATCCTATCGAATGGATCGGCAAGCGCGTGCGCCTGTCGTCTGACCTTCGCGAGAACCTCGGCGGACCACACCTGCAGGCCGGCAAGGAAGGCACCGTGCTCAGCGAGGCCGAGAATGGCACCTTGCTTGTCGACTGCGACGGGTCGCACGTCGTGGTCAAGCCGACCGAGCTGGTCGTCGTCCACACCGAGGGATGGCAAGGCATCCACACGACGTCGACCATGATCAAGAAGATCAAGACGCGTGACATCCGGCCGTCGCCCTTCAATCCGCGCCAGTACTACCCTGAGCGGGAAATGGCAGAGCTGGCCGAGTCGATGCGGGCGGTAGGCGTCATGCAGCCGGTGCTCGTGCGGCCCATCCTGCTGCCGATCACCGAAGGCACTGCCGGCGAGCAGATATCCCACTACGAGCTGGTTTTCGGCCACCGCCGGCACCGCGGCGCGGAGCTGGCCGGCCTCGACGAAGTCCCGGCCATGGTCCGGAAGTTGACCGACCAGCAGAGCGCCCAGCTGCAGACCGTTGAGAACCTGCAGCGCGAGGATCTGGACGCGATCGAAGAAGCGCAGGGATATGCCGCCTACATCGCGGCCCATGGCATCACGAAGGACCAGCTCGCGCTGAACATCGGCAAAAGCCGGACCCACGTCTACAACCGCCTGAAGTTGGCCACGCTGGGCACCGCCGCGGCTGCGGCTTACCGCGCCAACAAAATCGGTGCGGAAGTGGCCACGCTGATCGCCCGCGTGGAGGGCGAGAAGAACCAGGCGAAGGCTCTGACCATCGCACTCGAGCAGGAAGGTGCATACGGTGCGAAACGCTCCTTCCGACGCATCCGCGACGACCTGGCAGAGAAGTTCGCTACTGGGCTCAAGGACGCGAAGTGGGATCTGGCCGATGCCACCTTGCTCCCTGTGGCCGGCGCCTGCAGCACCTGTCCGAAGCGCAGCGGCGTGACACCGGAGCTGTACGACGACTTGGTGAAAGGAGAGAACCAGGGGCAATGGTCGCGCATCCCCAAGGGTGAAAACGTCTGCACGGACATCGATTGTTTCGGCGAGAAGAAGGTAGCCTGGCTCAAACGTGAGCAGCTCGCACTGGAGCAAAAGGGGAAGGTCGTGATAGCGGGCGCGAAGGCGCGATCGGCCATCGACGTCCAGGGCAACGTCAAAGGCGCGTACATCGCCCTCAAGGGATCGGAGCATGCGTTGCAGGAAGCCCGCCGCGCAGCGCAGTCGAAATCGTCGATCGTTCCGCCGCAGATCTTCACGATCCAGGACCCGCGCACGGGCAAGACGGTGCAGGCCCTCAAGCGCGAAGAACTCAAGGCCGCCGGCGTGAAGCTCAAGGAGACGCCGAAGCAATCCACCTGGCAGGAGGAACAGCGCAAGCGCGATGAGTTCCACCGCAAGGAGGAGGAAAAGCGCCGTGCCGCACTCGCCCTGAACCTCCAGATTTTCAAGGCCACGCGCGAAGCTGCCGCTGGCGCGAGCCTGGATGTATGGTTTTTGCAGCGAGCTGCTTTGCTTGCCTTCGAGGGGATGAACTACAACTCGCGGCCGGTGCTGGCGCACTTCTATGGTGACGCCGGGCGGGACAAGCTGGCTGCGCGCATCGGCTCCATGCCCGAGGCTCAGTTGCGCACGCTCATCCTCGACTGCGCGATGCTGGACGGCGTCCACGACCAGCATGGAGCCTCCGCAAAAAATCTTCTCGCTGCCGCGAAGCACTTCAATGTGAACGTGGGCGCACTGATGAGCGACGAACTCGCCGATGCGGCCGTCGATGGGGTCAAGAAAGGCGCGGCCAAGGCCGCGAAGGCAACGAAGGCCGGCGCTTCGACGCCGGCGGCCGTCGACCCTGCAAGCGCTGCTGCTGACAACCAGGCGGACGACGCGGCGGGCGGCGCGTCCGGCAAGCCGGCCGCGTCCAGTTCTGCACCTGATGGCGGGGCTTGGCCGTTCCCTGGCGCGGCGCCTGGCTCGCCCGCCGCAGCGCACAACGCAACGTTGAGCGAGGTGCAGGCATGAGCACGATCGTCAACCTGAAGGCTGAGTCGACTCCGACGCTGGCGACACGGTGCTGCACGTGCCGAGCGGCGACCGACGTCGACCAGCTGCAGGGAGTTCTTTTATGAGCCACACATGCCATGCAGATAGCTGCACGAAGGCTGTCCCTCCCAATCTCCTTATGTGCGCGCGACACTGGGCCATGGTCCCGAAGCCAATGCAGCGTGCTGTGTGGCAGCACTACCATCCTGGTCAGGAAATCGATAAGCGGGCGTCCGTGGCTTATCTCGCCGTGGCGAAATCAGCAATCGAGGCGGTCGCGCGCACCGAAGGCGTTCAGGGATCACTTCTATGATCGGCACACAACCGACCGGGGCCGTGCCCGGCGTTGTCATTAGCGCCGTGGGTCATGAAGGGTTGAGGGTCACGGTCGACGGCAAGCCAGCAAGACTGGCCATCGTCACAGATGACGGCCAAGTCATAGCCGCCGGCGATCAAGTCGCGAAGGAAGCTGAGGCGGTAGCTGTGAATTCCTACCGGGGCTTCTTGAAAGGAAAAGGCTTTCTGCGGATTATGAGCAAACCGATCCTGGCGTCGGACCGGTAACACTAAATCAGAAGAGCGAATCAGGGGGTGCAGGCACAAGGGT
>CAIQMJ010000767.1 GCA_903872875.1 uncultured Variovorax sp. | reverse complement strand
GGGTGGTTGGAAAAAGTGACGGGCCGGAAGACCTCAGGCGGCCAGCGCGGGCTGCAGCGCATCGACCATCGCGCCGGCGAAATCCGCCAGCGGCATCGGAATGCGGGCAATGCCCTGCTCTTCGAGGAAGCGCGCCTCCATGCGCGTGGGCTCCGCGGGCAGCACGGCCCAGTGCAGTGCCGACGAGCGCTTCATGATCTGGCGCGCGAAACTGCGTGTGAGCTGGTCGTCGAAGCGGCAGCCCACGAACAGGAAGCCGCGGCCGGTGCGCAGCTGCTGGACGATCTGCGGGATCGGTGTCTGGATGTCGATCTCGGTCAGCACCTCGACGTAGTCGCTGTCCGAGACCAGGTAGTTGCCCGCCGGCCCGTGGCCGCCGATGGGCTTGTAGAGGATCCGGCCGGCATCGGGCGGCAGTTCCGCCAGGTGCTCGCCGTCGTCGGCGTACACGCCCGTCCAGTGGCCGAAATGTTCGGATTGCGACAGGCCCTGGATCTGCACCCAGTCGCCCTGCGGCCGCGCCCGGGCCAGCGCCGAAGCGAAGGTGTCGTCATACCAGGTGTCGACCCACAGCGCAGCGCCGCTGGCCGCGAGCGCCTGGTGCAGCGCCGACGGCTCGGGCACGGCCGCGAAGGCCTCGTTCATGAGATGCACTACCGACTTGCGGTGCTTGAAGTTCTCGATGAACTGCGCCGCCTGCGTGAGCCGCTTGCGGATCTTGTGCGGCACGCTGACCTTGGCGGTCATGATCTCCGCCAGCATGAGCGGGCTGGCCGGCACAGCCGGTCCACCGCACAGCGACAGCATGTCGGGGCCGAGGTAGGGAATGACGTCGCCGTTGTCGATGCGGCGGGCGATGTCGTGGATCAGGTCGTGCATGGAATTTCCTGTTCTTCCGGGCGCTTCGGGGTTGTTCATAGGTAGATTGCGGCCCCGGCACCCACGTTGGTCGCGGTGTCCTTGAGCGTCTTCACGATGTACTTGACCTGGTCCGGGTCGAGCTGCGTGTGCAGCGGCAGCGCGAGCGCGCGGTCGCCGATGCGGTCGGTGTCGGGCAGCGCGCCGCGCTTGCGGCCGATGCTGTCGCTCGCGCTCATGTAGAAGAACTGCCGGTGCAGCGGATGGCTGTACGCCGCTGTCTCGACGCCGCAGGCGCGCAGGTCGTCGATCATCTGGGTGCGCGCGCTGCCGGTGAAGCGCTTGCCCAGGTGCACGACGTAGAGCATCCAGTGCACCTCGTCCACGTCCTCGGCGAGGTAGGGCGGCTTGATGCCCTCGAAGCTCTGCATCTCGGCGTGGTACCAGCCTTCCACCCGCTTGCGCACGGCCAGGCGCTCGTCCAGGCCGGCGAGCTGCGCCAGGCCCAGCGCTGCCGTGAGCTCGCCCATGCCGGCCTGCAGCGGCACGCGCGCGCCGACCGACAGCGAACTGCGGTCCGCGACTCGGCGCTGGCGCAGGTAGCGCAGTTCGTGCACGAGTTCGTCGTCATCCGTGACGAGCATGCCGCCCTCGCCGGTGCACAGCGCCGAAGGCTGCGAGAAGTCGAACACCGCCACGTCGCCGAAGCTGCCGACGCTGCGGCCCTGGTAGCGCGAGCCGAGCGCTTCGCTGCTGTCCTCGATCAGGCGCAGGCCGTGCGCGTCGGCCAGCCTGCGCAGCGGGCCCCAGGCGGCCGGGTGGCCGTTGGTGTTGCCCGCGAGGATGGCGCGCGTCCGGGGCCCGATCTTCTGCGCTGCCTTCCCGGCGCTCAGGCAGCCGCTCCAGTAGTCGATGTCGGCGAACACCGGCGTCGCGCCGGCCAGCGTGACCGCCTGCGCTACCTGGTGCCAGGTGTGGGCGGCGCAGACCACCTCGTCGCCCGGGCCGATGCCCCAGGCGCGCAGCGCGATCCAGGTGCCCAGCGTGCCGCTGCCCACCGCCACCGCATGGCGGCGGCCGCACCAGCCGGCGAAGGCCTGCTCGAAGGACTCGCACATCGGCCCGTCGCTCCAGCGCGCGGACTGCAGCACGGCGTTGACCAGCTCGATCTCGCGCGCGCCGCATTCGGGCTCGCTCAGGCCGATGACTTCGATGTCGATCATGTCGGTGGCGCTCCGCCGTCCGAAGTCGCGGATGTGCCCGCCTGGGGGCCGGCGATGCGCGCAGGGGTTTCATCCTCGTCCTGCGTGAGGATCAGCGCGGTCGCGTCCTCGGGCTGCTGCGTGACGTGCCAGCAATGCCCGTTGGTGGCGGCGAGGTAGACGTTGCGCGCGCCGAGCTGCAGCGCGGGCGTCTCGCCGCGCATGTCCATGGCGTCCACCACCACGGTGCGCACGTCCGGATGCTGCGTGCGCCAGCGCGCGACGGCTTCGCGCAGCGAGGCCGCGCCACCCACCACCTCCTCGGCGGTGCGCAGATGTCGGAAGGTCAGGGCCATGGTGCGCTACTTCAGTCGGTGTCGCCGGCGATGCGGCGCGCCTCGACGGTGATCGGCAACCGGGTATCGGCCGCCATCGGCGGCAGGTCGAGCTGCCAGCCGTTGCCCAGCGTGACCAGGCCGCCCCACATGCCCGGCTCGGCCATCGCGACGATGGGTTCCTCCAGGTCCTTCTTCGGCACGTAGGCACTCAGGGCGCCCTTGCTGTCTTTGCGGATCATCACTTTCATCGTCGGCTCCGGAGGGTGGGAAAGATGGGGCGGATTCAGGCCGCGGCAGCGGCCTCTTCGCGCAGCAGCGGCGCCAGCAACGGAGGAAGCGCGGCGAGGACGAACTCGATGTCGGCAGCCGTGGTGGTACGGCCGAGCGACAGGCGCACCGCACACAGCGCCTCGTCGCGCGGCACGCCCATGGCACCGAGCACGTGCGATGGCTCGCTGCCGCCCGACGAACATGCGGCACCGGACGACGCGGCGATGCCGAGCCGCTCGAGCCGGTTGAGCACGACCTCCGCGGGCAGGCTGCCGAAGCGCAGGTAGCTGGTACCGGGCAGGCGCGGCACCCCGCGCGACCACACGTGCAGCGCGGGCAGCATGCGCGCCAGCCCGGCTTCCATCGCATCGCGCAATGCGGCCTGGCGCGCGGCCTCCGCCGCCACGTCGCCGAGCTGGGCGAGTGCGGACGCCATGCCGACGATCGCCGGCAGGTTCTCGGTTCCGCCGCGCCGGCCGCGCTCCTGGCTGCCGAGCGTCTGCGCCACCCAGAGCGCGCCCTGGCGCAGCAGCAGGGCGCCGGCCCCCTTGGGTCCGCCGAACTTGTGCGCCGAGAGCGACACCGCATCGGCGCCGCAATGCGCGAAATCGAAAGGCAGCCTGCCGATGTGCTGGGTCGCATCGACATGCAGCGCGGCGCCGGCCGCCTGCGCGAGCGCCGCGACCTCGGCCACCGGCATGCACACGCCGGTCTCGTTGTTGGCGGCCATGAGCGAGACGAACGCGACGTCCGGGCCGATCAGCCGGCGGGCCGCGTCGATGTCCAGCGTGCCGTCGGCACGCACCGGCAGAAGACCGACCGGCACGCCGCCATCGGCCAGCACGCGCGCCAGCTTCAGGTGGCCCGCATGCTCGACGCTGCCGAAGAGCACGCGACGGCGGCCGGCGCGTGCAGCGGCGAGCAGGCCGCGCACGGCCATGTGGTTCGACTCCGTCGCGCCGCTGGTGAATATCACCTCGGTCGGCCTGCAGCCGAGCGCGTGCGCCACGGTCGATCGCGCGGCACCGAGCGTCCGCTTCGCGGCCTGACCCGGCCCGTGCTGCGACGAGGCGTTGGCCCAGCCGTCGGACAGGACCGGCAGCATCGCCGCCACCACGGCCGGTGCCGGGGGTGTGGTCGCGTTGTGGTCGAGGTAGATCATGGCCAGTAGATGCGCTGCGCGTCGACGCACAGCACGTCCATCAGATCGTCGATGTGGGCGCTCTCGTGCTTCGGCGTCCAGGTGCCCGTGGCATGGTCGCGGGCGTAGAGACGCCAGCAGTCGGCCGCCCGGACCGGCTGGCCAGGCACGCGGCGCAGCGTGGCGGGCGACAGCAGCGCGATGTCGATCACGCCGCCTGCGGGGTCGACGTTGCGCGAGCAGCAGGGGCTCTGGATGCGGAAGGCCTCGCCCTCGCGCACCACGCGCGGCTTGACGTAGCGGTAGCGCACCCGGTGGCGCAGCGCGCGTTCCAGCCGCTGCTGCATGAAGTCGACCACGCGGGCGCTGCCGCGCGAGGGCGCCGTGGGGTCGATCACGGTGCCTCCGTCTCGGGCAGCAGGCCGGCCGGTGCGGGCGCGATCTCCTCTTCCATGCAGCCGATGACGCAGCCGCCGAACTCGACCAGGTACACCGGTTCGTTCAGTTCGGTCGCATGGCCGACGTTCACGATCTCGCCGACCGCGCCCTGCCCGGCGAGCACCGCATCCGCAGCACGCTCGGGATAGCTGCCGTCGTTGACGAGGTCGTCGAGCGCGATCACGCGCTGGCCCCAGGCG
>CAIQMJ010000766.1 GCA_903872875.1 uncultured Variovorax sp. | reverse complement strand
AGTACGACATGCTGCCCTTCGAGGACACGCACGCCCGGCTGCGCACGCAATGCGAGCGGCTCGGCATCATCTGGCTCGAGCGCGAGACGGTGGTGATCGAAAGCGTGCGCTTCGTAGGTACCACGCTGTGGAGCGACTTCGACGCACTCGCGCGCCAAGCCACCGACGCACTGCCGGAAGGCAAGCGTCTCGCCGGATTGCTGAAGCAGCGCGACAAGGCATTCCGCGCGGCGAATTTCTATCTGCGCAAGAACTCAACGCTGCGCGACGGCGAGCACGTGCTGGCCGACGGCATCCGCGCACTCGGCCTGGACTGCCAGCAGTGGCTGCGTGAGGCGCTGCAAGCGCCGTTCGACGGTCCGACGGTAGCAGTCACCCACTTCGCCCCCAGCTTGCGCAGCGCCGATCCGCGCTACGGACTGACACCGGGCACGGCCGGCTTCTGCAATGACCTCGACGATCTGCTGCCGCATGCCGTGCTGTGGCTGCATGGCCACCTGCACTGCCCGAACGACTATGTCGTGAGCGGAACGCCGGACGCGTTGGGCAACAGACCCTGGCGCTGCCGCGTGCTGGCAAATCCGCTGGGCTACGCGCAGAAGGATGAGCAGGCCGGATTCGCCCCGCAGTGCTGCGTCAGCGTGCCCGGCACCGACTGACGGCGAAGCGCGCGCGCCTTGCGCCGCGACGCGGCTTTCACCCGCCGACCGGTTCTGCGATCTCCTGAAGCAAAACTTCAGCGCGCGGCGAGGCCCTCGAAGCAGCTCTCGAGCACGAAGTCGACGATCTGTGCATCGCTGTAAAGGCCACCGGCCTTGAGGAATTCCACCACCGGATCGCAGGCACGGGCGAACAGCGTGTAGAGAACGACGACGGGCGGCAGCTTGCTGCTCATCGTTCCGTCGGCTTGCGCAGCCTGGATCCAGCCGCCCAGCGTATCGCTGACTTCCATCAGGCGGTCGAGGTAGGCCCGGTTGTTCATCAGCGCCGCGCGCAAGGTGGAATTCTGGTGCGGCAGCGACGGCATCTCGCCCTGCAGCTGGACTTCCATCGTCCATCGGACAACGGCGCGCAGCTTGGTCATCGGCGGATCGGCTGGCGGCAGTGCCACCAGCATGTCTTGCGTGCGCTGCATGATGCGCACCATCGCGGCGGCAGCCAGATCTTCCTTGCTCGGAAAATGCTTGTAGAGACTTGCCTTGGCGATGCCGACCGATGCGGCGACTTCGTCCACAGTCATGGATTCGAAGCCTTTTTCGGCCAGAAGCCGGTTCACCGTCTGGATGATGGCCTCCTCGCGGGCCAGGTGCATCTGCTCCTTGAATGACGCTTTTTTCGGGGGCGCAACGGTGTTCATCCCTTGATTCTAGTCCGCCTCGTCTTCAAACAAACATTGCGATCAATTTAAGACCAATGGGTCTCAATAAACACCGATCGGTTCATTTCAGCATGGTCCATGCCTGAAAAGATACACCAGCTGCCAGGCCCGCGCGGTACCTGCTTGCGCGCCGACCGACCGCATCCGCTGCCGTTGCCCTACAGGGCCTGCGGCCAGCGCATCACACCCTGCGGCCAAGCGTCGGTCGGACTGGCCGGCATTCGGAATCCTCAAGGAGAGCAGACACATGGCAAGCCATCTCAGGCCCCTCGACCAACAGATCATCGTGCTGACCGGCGCGTCCAGCGGCATCGGACTGTGCACGGCGCAGCTCGCGGCCGAACGCGGCGCACGGCTGGTGCTGGTGGCGCGCAGCGGCGACGTGCTGGAACAACTGGTCGCCGAGATCGCCGCCAACGGTGGCACCGCGATCGCCGCCGTGGCCGACGTGGCCGACCGCGCACAGATGGACGAGGTCGCACGCATCGCCATCACCGAATTCGGCCGGATCGACACCTGGATCAACAATGCCGGCGTTTCCGTCTACGGCCGGCTCGACCAGGTCAGCGAGGAAGACAACCGCAAGGTCTTCGACACCAACTTCTGGGGTGTCGTGAACGGCTCGCTGGCCGCGCTGCCCTACCTCAAGCTGGAAGGCGGGGCGCTGATCAACCTCGGCAGCGAGGTGTCGGATGCGGTCGTGCCGCTGCAGGGCATGTACTCGGCGTCCAAGCATGCGGTGAAAGGCTTTACCGACGCGCTGCGTGTGGAAGTCGAGGATGTGGCGCGCCACCCGGTAACGGTCACGCTGATCCAGCCGACCGCGGTGAACACGCCCTTCCCGAACAACGCGCGCAATTACCTCGAGACCGAGCCCAAGCTGCCCGACCCGATGATCGATCCGCAGCAGGTTGCCGAAACCATCCTGAAGGCGGCGACCGAAGGCGGCCGCGACCTGAAGGTCGGCGCGATGTCGAGCTTCAACACCGCGATCGCGAAGATCGTGCCATGGCTCGGCGACCGCATGGCCGCCAAGCAGGCGGATCGCCAGCAGACGCAGGAAAAGCCACGCCGCCCACAGGGCACGCTGTACGAGCCGGGCCATTCGGGCCGCATCCACGGCCGGCTGGACACGCCCGCCAGCGCCTGACGCCTGCGCGACCGGCAGACTGTCCGGCCGAGGGCGCTCGGCCGCGGTCGTTCAGCCGGCGCGTTCTATCTCGACCGCCGTGTCGTAGTAGGTCGCGCCGCGGCCGATGTCGGTCAGGCCGTCCGAGGTCACTGCATTGGCGTTCTCTCCATCGGCCGATTTCTTCAGCCACCAGATCGATGGCGCGACCAGCACGCCAGCGCGTGACTTGTCGCCCACACGCGCATCCGCCTCGAATGCACCGCGCGCGTTGAAGACGCGCACCCGGTCGCCTTCCGAGATGCCGCGCGCCACGGCGTCTGCGGTGTGGATGTCGACCCACGGCGCACCCACATCGCGCACCAGCGACTCGACCGAAGAGAAGCTCGAATTCAGGTAATGCCGCGCAGGCGGCGTCAGCAACATCAGCGGAAAGCGCTTCGCGAGAGCCGGATCGCCGAGCGCCGATTCGCGCGGCGGGATGAACTCCGGCACCGCGCTCCAACCCTGTGCGGCAGCATTTGCGCTCTCGAACTCGCAGCGGCCGGACGGCGTCGGGAAATTGCCGTTCGCGAACGGTGCATAGTGCAGCGGCACGTCGATCCGTTGCCAGCCGTCGCGCCGCAGGACGTCGAAGTCGAGCGAGGCATTGACCGCCGCCGTGCGGATGTGCGCCTCGCCCGCGATCTCTTCGTCGCTCTGGCGGAAGCAGGGCTCGTCGTACCCCATGCGCGCCGCCAGACGGCGGAACAGCTCGGCGTTGGAGACGGCCTCGCCGAGTGGCGCGATCGCCTGCTCGTTGAGCATCGTGTAGAGCGTGCCGTACGGCCGGTGCACGTCGAACTGCTCCAGTTGCGTGGTGGCCGGCAAAACGATATCGGCGTAGTCGCAGGTGTCGGTCAGGAAGATCTCGTGCACTACCGTGAACAGGTCGGGCCGCAGCAGCCCGCGGCGCAGCAGGCCGTTGTTCGGCGCCACCGCCACGGGGTTCGACGCATAGACGAACAGTGCCTTGAGCGGCGGATCGTTCAGCTCGGTCAGCGCCTGCGCGATCTGTGCCATGTTGACGGTGCGCGGCAGCGGGTCGGGCAGCAGGTGACGGCCGTCGAGTGCGGCCAGGTCGACCGCATGCGCGCCGGCGTTGTCGAGCAGCACGCCGCCCGCGGCATGCCGCCAGGCGCCGGTGAGCGCGGGCAGGCAGGCGATGGCGCGCACCGCATTGCCGCCACCGGCGTGGCGCTGCATGCCGAAGTTCATGCGGATCGCCGACAGCGGCTCGTTGCCGTAGTCCTTCGCGAGCTGGCAGATGTCGTCGACCGCCAGGCCGGTGATGCCGGCGACCACTTCGGGCGTGAAGCTCGCGGCACGTGCGGCCAGTGCGTCGAAGCCCAGCGTGTGGCGTTCGATGTAGTCGCGGTCGATCAGGTTGTCGCGGATCAGCAGGTGCATCAGGCCGAAGGCCAGCGCGCCGTCGGTACCGGGCAGCGGCGCCAGGTGCCAGTCGGACTTCTCGGCCGACTGCGAAAGGTATGGGTCGATCGCGATCACCTTCGCGCCCTTGCGGCGCGCCTCGGCGATGCGCGTCCACAGATGCAGGTTCGACGTGATCGGGTTGGTGCCCCAGAGGATGATCAGCCGCGCATCCGCGAAGTGCGTGATGTCGGTGCCGATCTGGGCGCCGATCACCGTGTTGTAGCCGGTGCGCCCGGCGGTGGCGCAGAGCACGCGTTCGGGCAGCGACGCGCCCAGCCGATGAAAGAATCGCCGCGGCATGCCGAAGTTGTGGACCAGCCCCAGCGTGCCCGAATAGGCGTACGGCAGGATGGCCTGCGGGTCGTCGGAGGCGATCGCCTTGAAGCGCTCGGCGATGGTGTCGAGCGCCTCGTCCCAGCCGATGCGCTCCCAGCTCCCCTGCCCCGGCCCCTTGGCGCCGACACGGCGCATCGGGTACAGCACGCGATCGGGGCTGTAGGTGCGCTCCAGATAGCGCGAGACCTTGGTGCACAGCGCGCCCTGGGTGGTCGGATGCGCCGGGTCGCCACGCACCTTGGTGGCAACGCCGTCCTTCACGGTGATCAGCATCGCGCAGGTGTCGGGGCAGTCGTGCGGACAGGTGCCGTGCACGATGCGCTCACCGCTGGCCTGCAGGGCCGTCATGCCGCAGCCAGCAGCATCGCGTCGAGCAGCACGTTGCAGCCCGCGGTCAGGTGTTCGGGCTTGGCGTCCTCGATCTCGTTGTGCGAGATGCCGTCCTTGCAGGGCACGAAGATCATGCCGACCGGCGACTGGCTGGCGACGTACACCGCATCGTGGCCGGCGCCGCTGACCACGTCCATGCAGCTGTAGCCGCGCGCGGCCGCGCCCCGCCGCACGCCGTCCACCATCGGGAACGCCGTGGGCGCGAAGTACACGACCTGCTGGATGTCGACCCTGGTGCCGGTACGCTCGGCCACCTCCGCGCAGGCCGCACGAATCTGCGCATCCATGCTCGACAGCGAGGCATCGTCGATGTTGCGCAGGTCGACCGTGAACTTCACGCGGCCCGGAATCACGTTGCGCGAGGCCGGGAACACGTCGACCACGCCGACCGTGCCGCGTCCGTGCGGCGCATGGCGCAGCGCGATCGCCACGGTCTCCTGCATCAGGCCGGCGGCTGCCTGCAATGCGTCGCGGCGCAGCGCCATCGGCGTCGGGCCGGCATGCGCTTCCTGGCCGGTGACGGTCACGTCGTACCAGCGCTGGCCGAGCGCTCCGGTGACGGCGCCGATCACCACGTCGGCGTCCTCCAGCACCGGGCCCTGCTCGATGTGGGCTTCGAAGTAGGCCGCGAAACGCGGTGCGCCGGCCGACACCGCGGCTGGCGTCTCGCCCGCGTAGCCGATCGCGTCGAGCGCAGCACCCACGCTGATGCCGTCGCGGTCGGTCGCGGCCAGCGCGGACTCGAGCGTGAAGGCACCGGCATAGACGCCCGAGCCCATCATCACCGGCACGAAGCGCGAGCCTTCCTCGTTGGTCCAGATCGCCATCTCGAGCGGCAGCCGCGTCTGCACGCCATGGTCGTTCAGCGTGCGGAACACCTCCAGCACCGCGAGCACGCCATAGTTGCCGTCGAACTTGCCGCCGGTCGGCTGGGTGTCGATGTGGCTGCCGGACGCGACTGCGGGCAGGCTGTCGTCCAGGCCCGGACGGCGCGCGAAGATGTTGCCGATCTGGTCGACGCGAATGCTGCAACCGGCCTCGCGCGCCCAGCGGATCACCAGCTCTCGGCCCTGCCGGTCGAGGTCGGTCAGTGCGAGCCGGCAGACGCCGCCCGCAGGCGTCGCGCCGATGCCGGCCAGTTCCATCAGGCTGCCCCAGAGGCGGTCGCCGTCGATCGAGAGTGCGCTCATGTCATTTGCTTTCAGTGAGGAGGTCGGCACCCTCGGCGCGGCGCGCGGCCAGGGTGTTCAGGTGGCGGAGCACGGCCGCGGTCGATGCCGGATAGCCGTTCTCGGTATTGGTGATGTGGTCCGCCAGCAGCGCGTTGAGCCGCGGCAGCGCATGGAAGGGCACGGCCGGGTAGGCGTGATGCTCCACGTGGAAGGGCATGTTCCATGCGAAGAAGCGCACGAAGGCGTTGGTGTAGGTCGTGCGCGTGTTCTCGAGCATGTCCGGGGTGTGGGCGCAGCCGGTGTGCTCCGACAGCAGGTAGGGTCGCAGGAACCACTGCCCAACCGCCAGCGGCAGCAGCCAGAGCCACAGCGCGGCGAGCGAGCCGGTCGCGATCGACACCGCGGCCACGGCGGCATAGCCGAGCAGGTAGCTGCGCGCCTCGCGCACCACCAGCGCGCGCTTGGCCTCGGGCACCCAGGGCGCGCGCACGACGCCGCACACGCCATGCATGAAGAGCAAGCGGGCGCGGCCGATCCAGGTCGGCACGCCCGACCAGTACCAGGCAAGCCCGATCCGCGTGGTCGGCAGCGGCACGGCGAGCTCGGGGTCGCGCGCCGGGTCCTGCGTGAAGCGGTGGTGGTCCCAGTGGAACAGCCGGTAGTACTCGTAGGGCAGCCCGATCGCGAAGCCGGCCAGATGGCCCATCGCGTAGTTCCAGAAGCGGGTTCGGAATGGCGTCTGGTGCGCCGTCTCGTGCAGTGCGTTGAACAGGAAGGCGAGGAAGTAGCCGAGCAGCGGCACGAGCGCCGCGGCCCACACGCTCCAGCGCAGCTGCCACAGCGCGAACGCCGCGATGCCGATCGCGCCGAGGTGCCCGAGCGCGCGCCGTGCGGCCGGCCCGTTGCTGCGCACGGACAAGGGCATCAGGTCCTTCGCCTTGAGCCGGAACGCGGCCGGCTTGTCGGTGGCGCGCGGCGAACGCGGGGCCGATGCGTCGGCTGCCGCGGCTTGCTTCGGAAGAGTGGTCATGCGGCGAGCAATGCCTTCACGTGCTGATCGATGAACGCCCGGTCTTCCGGCTGCCGGTCGGACGGATTACCCGCGCGGTGACCCCAGACAGAAGGAATCGGATGCAGCTCGGCGTTCTGCAGATGCTGCATCTCGCGGCGGTTGTCGTCGACCTGGAAGTAGAGGTCATGGTCGCCGGGCATCAGCAGCGTGCGCGCGCGGATCGCGGCCAGCGCCTTCGGCAGGTCGCCGCCGTACAGCGCGTTGGCGCTGATGTCGCCGTGTTCCCAGGTCCAGAGTTGCGCGAGCAGGTCGGCCGGATCGCGCCGGGCGAAGTTGCTTTCCCAATACGTGACGAGGTAGTCCTCGAGCGACGACGCACCCAGGCCGCGCCACAGCTCCTCGCGGTAGAAGGTCTGCGACATTGCCCAGCCCGCATAGATCCGTCCCATGGCGCGCAGGCCACGCACCGGCCGCTCCGTGAAAACGCCATCGCGATACGCCGCGTCGGCCGTCAACGCATGGCGCACGCCGTCGAGGAACACCCGGTTGTGCGGCGCACAGCGCGCCGAACCACACACCACGGCGATGCGTTCGACCGCGTCCGGGAACAGCGCGGCCCAGTGATAGGCCTGCATCGCGCCCATCGACCAGCCATAGACCAGCGCCACGCGGTCGATGCCCCACAGCTCGGCCAGCATGCGCCGCTGCACCTGCACCGCGTCGGCATAGGTCACGTCGGGGTAGCGTGTACCCACGTCGGGCCAGGGCGTGTTCGACGGCGAGCTCGACAGCCCGTTGCCGAACATGTTGGGGATCACGATGAAGTACTTCGACGGGTCGAGTGCACCACCTTCGCGCACCATCGACTGCGTGTCGTGGTGTTGCGCCGAATAGGAGGTCGGATAGACGATCGCGTTCGAGCGGGCCGCATTCAGCATGCCGAAGGTCTTGTAGACGATCGACATGTTGCGGAAGGTGCGCCCCGACTGCAGCACGACGTTGCCGGCGTGGAAGACGCCCGTGCCAGGCTCGGGCCGGAAGTTGTCGGCTGGGACGTTCGTCATGGATATCGTGCGAGCGATCGGTGGTTCTAAACTATACGTTCCGTACAGTAATTGAAAATCACGCACGCAACAAGCGTGCCATTGCGCGGTCCTCATGGTTTTTTTCGCCGCAGGCTTCGGCGATGATCGGTCACTCCTCCAGCATGCCGCCATGACACGCCCGCTCGCCCGCTCCGCCACCCAGGTATCCCAGGCCACAGCCCTTGCAGCCGCGATGCCCGTCGACGGCGCCGCGCGCCGCCGCGGCCGTCCGCGCTCCGAAGCCGCCAGCACCGCGGTGCTCGACGCGGCCTATCGGCTCAGCGCGACGGTCGGGCTGCGTGGCGCGACCATCCAGGCGATCGCCGCCGAATCGGGCGTGTCGAAGATGACGATCTACAAGTGGTGGCCAAGCCGGCTGGAACTGCTGATCGACGCCTTCCTCCGCCAGACGACGATGGTGCTGCCGCTGTCCGAAACCGATCCGCCGGCCGAGGCGATCCATGCGCACGCGCTGCGCTACGTGACGGCGCTGCAGGGCGACCTCGGCCGCGTGCAGCTGGCGGTGCTGGCCGAATGCATGGCCGAACACGGCAACACGGAGCTCTTCGTGGCGCACTACCTGAGCATCCGCCGCAAGCTCGGCATCGGCGTGATCCGCCGCGGCCAGCGCGACGGCAGCATCCGCGCCAGCCGCCCGGCCGAGGCGCTTTACGACCAGATCTACGGCACGATCTTCTACCGGCTGCAGTTCGGCTTCAGGGGACTGAACAAGGCCTTCGTGAAGGCGCTGGTGGATGCCACCTTCGCCGACGACGGTGCGCCCGCCGGCGCCTGAGGCCGCACCATGCTCAACGGACTCTGGCTCGGCTTCTTCCTGGTGGCGGCGCTCGCGGCGCTGGGCCGCTGGCTGGTCGGCGGCGACGCCGGCGTGTTCGCCGCGATGGTCGACAGCCTGTTCGCCATGGCGAAGCTCGGCGTCGAGGTCATGGTGCTGCTGTTCGGCACGCTGACACTGTGGCTCGGCTTCCTGCGCATCGCCGAGGCGGCCGGACTGGTCGCCTGGCTCGCGCGGCTCCTCGGGCCGCTGTTCAGCCGGCTGATGCCCGGCGTGCCTGCGGGACATCCGGCGCTCGGACTCATCACGATGAACTTCGCGGCCAATGCGCTGGGCCTGGACAACGCCGCCACGCCGATCGGCCTGAAGGCGATGCGCGAACTGCAGACGCTCAACACCGAGCCGGCGCGCGCCACCGACGCGCAGGTCCTGTTTCTCGTGCTCAACGCATCCTCGCTCACGCTGCTGCCGGTGACGATCTTCATGTACCGCGCGCAGCAGGGCGCGCCCGACCCGACGCTGGTGTTCCTGCCGATCCTGTTGGCCACCAGCGCATCGACGCTCGCCGGGCTGCTGTCGGTCGCGCTGATGCAGCGGCTGCGCCTGTGGGATCCGGTCGTGCTGGCCTACCTGCTGCCCGGCGCACTGGCGCTTGCTGCCTTCATGGCGCTGCTGGCGACGCTCTCGGCCGCCGCGCTGGCGGCACTCTCGTCGCTGCTCGGCAACCTCGTCCTGTTCGGCCTGATCGTCGGCTTCCTGCTGGCCGGTGCAGTGAAGCGCATCCCGGTGTACGACCATTTCGTCGAAGGCGCAAAGGAAGGCTTCGACGTCGCAAAGAACCTGCTGCCCTACCTGATCGCCATGCTGTGCGCGGTCGGCGTGCTGCGGGCCTCGGGCGCGCTCGACTTCGTGCTCGAAGGCATCCGCTGGCTGGCCATGCGCACCGGCTGGGACACGCGCTTCGTCGATGCGCTGCCGACCGCGCTGGTCAAGCCCTTCTCCGGCAGTGCGGCGCGCGCGATGCTGATCGAAACCATGAAGAGCCAGGGCGTCGACAGCTTCGCCGCGCGGCTGGCCGCCATCATCCAGGGCAGCACCGAGACCACCTTCTATGTGCTCGCCGTGTACTGCGGCAGCGTCGGAATCCGCCGGGTGCGTGACGCCGTGGCCGGCGGCCTGGTGGCCGATCTGGCGGGATTCATCGCCGCCGTGGGCGCGGCCTATCTGTTCTTCGGTCGGGCGTAGGTGGTGGCGTCGGTGGGCTGAGCGAAGCGAGGCCCAACATCTCCGCTGCGCGCGTCGGGCTTGCTGCGTCAGCCCAAACTACAGGGCTGGATCCCCGCCCCCGATCGGGGGCAGGCTGTGCT
>CAIQMJ010000765.1 GCA_903872875.1 uncultured Variovorax sp. | reverse complement strand
GTCGGCCCGGCGTGTGCGTCGTCACCCGAGGCCCGGGCGCGACCAACGCATCGATCGGCGTTCACACCGCATTCCAGGATTCGACGCCGATGGTGCTGTTCGTCGGCGACGTGGGCAGTGATTTCCGCGATCGCGAGGCCTTCCAGGAAGTCGATTTCGGCGCGTTCTTCGGACCCAGCACAAAGGGCTTCGCGAAGCGCGTCGAGCGCATCGACGACGCCGACCGCATTCCCGAATACGTCGCTCGCGCATTCGCCACCGCGATGAACGGCCGCCCCGGTCCGGTCGTGCTGGTGCTGCCAGAAGACATGCTGCGTTCGGTCACCGCTGCGCGCCCGCTGCCGCATGTGGAGGCCGTCGAGCCCTGGAGCGACCCCGGCGCGCTGCGCACCCTGCGCCAGCTGCTGTTGAAATCGCAACGGCCTTTCGTGATCGCCGGCGGTGGCGGTTGGACGCAGCAGGCCGCGCAGGCACTACAGCGCTTTGCCGAAAACTGGTGCCTGCCGGTGGGCAACGCCTTCCGCTTTCAGGACATCTTCGACAACCACCATCCGCTGTATGCGGGCGATGTCGGTATCGCGATCAACCCGAAGCTCGCCACGCGCGTGAAAGAGTCCGACCTGATCATCGCGATCGGTCCACGGCTCGGCGAGATGACGACTGGCGGCTATACGCTGCTCGAAGCGCCCAAGGCGAAGCAGACGCTGGTGCACATTCATGCGAGCGCGGAGGAACTCAATCGCGTCTATCAGGCCGATCTCGCGATCAATGCCGGCATGAGCGCCGCCGCGCGCAGCCTGGAGGTGCTGAGCCCGCCCCCCGAGCTACCGTGGGAGGCATGGACGGCTGCCGCGCATGCCGACTACCTGGCGAATCTCGTGCCGCAGCCCTTGCACGGACTGCCGGCCGACGCGCCACGCGGTGCGGTCGACATGGCCGAGGTCGTCGCGCTGCTGCAGCGGCACCTGCCCGAGGATGCGGCCGTCACCAACGGCGCGGGCAATTTCGCGAGCTGGGTTCATCGCTTCTTCCGCTATCACGGCCTTGCCAAGGGCCACAAGACGCAACTGGCTCCGACCAGCGGCGCGATGGGTTATGGCGTACCTGCCGGCATCGCGGCCAACCTGGTGACGGGCCGCATCGCGTTCACGATCGCGGGCGACGGCGACTTCCTGATGAATGGCCAGGAACTCGCGACAGCGGTGCAGCATGGCGGCAAGAGCATCATCGTCCTGCTCAACAACGGCATGTTCGGCACGATCCGCATGCATCAGGAGCGCGAGTATCCGCAGAGCGTGAGCGGCACCGCGCTGAGCAATCCCGATTTCTGCGCGCTGGCGCGCGCTTATGGCTACGCAGCAGAACGCGTCACGGCCACCGATCAATTCGAGGCCGCATTGCTGCGTGCACTCGCAGCCGATACGGGCACCTTGATCGAGATCCCGCTCGACCCCGAGGTGATCACGACACGAGGAACGCTGTCCGCCATCACGCGTGCGGCGCAGGCACGCGGCTGAGCGTGGCAAAAAAAAAGCCGGCACTCGGCCGGCTTTTCTCATGAGGCGCACGAGGCGCCGTTGGCTCACTTGACGTGCTTGCCGATCAGCGCGGCGAGTTCGAACATCGACACTTGCGGCTTGCCGAAGACTTCCTTCA
This sequence comes from uncultured Variovorax sp., assembly GCA_903872875.1. Lineage (GTDB taxonomy): Bacteria > Pseudomonadota > Gammaproteobacteria > Burkholderiales > Burkholderiaceae_C > Variovorax. The sequence continues at coordinate 2,080 of CAIQMJ010000765.1, read as the reverse complement.
GCTTGGCGTCGGCGTTGATGTTGCGCTTGTTGGCCTTGTCCTGCAGGTTGTTCTTCTTGATGTAGTCCCACAGCTTGCTCACGACGGCGGTACGCGGCAGCGGCGTCGAGCCGACGACGGCTGCCAGCGCCGGGCTGGGCGTCAGCGCCTTCATGAAGGCTGCATTGGGCGTGCGCTTCTTGGCAGGAGCAGCCTTCTTTGCAGCGACCTTCTTGGCCGGAGCCGTCTTGGCGGGTGCAGCCTTCTTCGCCGGTGCAGCGGCCTTCTTCGCAGGTGCTGTCGCCTTCTTTGCCGGAGCGGCCGTCTTTGCGGGAGCTTTCTTGGCCGGAGCCTTCTTTGCAGTTGCCATGGTTGATTTCCTTTTTTGGGTGGTCATTTCACCAATGAAAAGCTGCGTCTCCACTGGCAGCAGGAATGCTAAAGGAGAAGAAACGCGTTTCCAAGGGAAAAAGGCACTTTTTCATTGGGAGCTGTTGTTTTTTCAGAGGGAGAACGCTCCTTGTCGGGGCCGTGGGCCGCACGGTGCGCTCATCAGCTCATTTCACGGGGCTTGCGTTGTGCCGGCCACGTCGCCAGCACGACCCCCAACAGCGCCATCGCAAACGCGAACAACTGCATCGAAGCGAGCGTCTCGCCGAGCACGACGACACCCACCATTGCCGCGCTCACCGGCAGCAGCACGGTAAAGACGCCGGCCTGTGCGGCGGGGACGCGACGCAGGCCGGTCATCCATAGCCAGACCGTCCAGATGCTGGCGGCGAGCGCATAGACCACGAGCAAGGCCCAGGTGCCGACGTGAACCGATCCGAAGTCGAAGTGCAGCGCGAACCAGAAGCCCAGCGGCGTCGACAACGCGAAGCCCCACAGGTTGATCAGCGACGAAATACGCTTGGGACCCAATCGCCCGGTCAGCGACTTGCCGATCACCGCATACGACGCCTCGCAGATCACCGCACAGAAGACCAGCACGTTGCCGAGCCATGGCATGCGGCCGTGCGTGCCTGGCTCGGCATCGCCTCCATGCGTCGGCGTCAGCGCCAGCAGCCCGATGCCGAGCGCCGCGCAACCGATCGCGAGCGCGATGCGCGGCGTGATGCGCTCGCGCAGGAACAAGGCGCTCTCGATCGCGACAACTGCCGGTATCGACGCCATGATCACGCCGGCGGAAACGGCGCTCGTCATGCTGACGCCGTACAGCATGCAGATCGAGAACAGGAAGTTGCCGAGCAGCGACTCGAGAAAGGCGAGGCCGCGGGTGCGCGCCGTCATCGGCGGTTCATCGGCCGGGCGCTTGAGCCAGTGTGGCATTGCGAGCGCTGCGATGCCGAAGCGCAGCCAAGCCAGCAGCAGCACCGGGAAGGCCGCCACCAGTGGCTTGGAAAGGGCGACATAGCCGCCGACCAGGGACATGCTCAGGGCAAGGCAGCCGTAGGACAGCAAACGTCCCGGTGCGCGGACAGCGGGGTTCAATAGACTGGATGTTCGTTGAAGGAGATGAATCGATGATGCCCCAAACCGCACCCTTGGACCGCGCACGGCGCCATGTCTTCGTCTATGGCACGCTGCGCAGCGGTGGTCGCAACGACATCGCACGTTATCGGCCATTGCCGGTGTTTGCAGGGCGCGCGGTGATCGCCGGCACCCTGTACGACCTCGGTGCCTATCCTGGAGCGCGGCTGGGCGGCGACGGTCGAATCCACGGCGAGGTCTATGCGATCACGACCGACGTCGAGGCCGAACTTGATCTGCTGGAGGAGGTCGAAGACGACGATTCCGGGGAGTACGTGAAGCGTGAGTTGCAGGTATCGAGCAGCGAGGGAAGCTGGTGGTGTCTGGTCTATGAGATCCAACCGCATCGAGTGCGGAACGCGCCGGTGATCGCAGGTGGCGACTGGCTGGCGCGAGGCTGAGTGTTGGATTTTTCACGACCGAAGAATTCTTTTTACAATGCGGAATTCAACGATGCTGCAGCGCAAGAAATTTTCTCAATATGAGAAAAATGATTTCTCATTGAGAAATTGCAATGTAAGTCATTGATTTTGAATATATAAAAATATGTCTTGTATAAGACATAAGAGTG
>CAIQMJ010000764.1 GCA_903872875.1 uncultured Variovorax sp. | reverse complement strand
GTCGCAAGGATGGCCGCGGCCGCGTGCACCAACCCGCGGTCACCTGGATCGAGCTGCCCGATGCGCACGCCCAGGTCGGCCATGTTGAGCGTGCCGGTCACCCCGTACAGCAGCGCCGCACCGATCAGGAACAGCGACGAGGCCGCGAGATTGATCGCGATGTAGTGCAGCCCGGCCTGCACGCGCAGCCGCCCCGACCCGTGCAGCAGGAGGCCATACGACGCGGCCAGCATCACCTCGAAGAACACGAACAGATTGAACAGGTCGCCGGTGAGGAAGGCACCGTTGAGTCCCATCAGCTGCAGCTGCAGCAGCGGATGGAAATGCACGCCGGCCTTGTCCCAGCGCGACGTGGAATAGATCGACGAGGCGAACGCGATCACGCCCGTGAGGGCCAGCATCAGCGTGGAGAGGCGGTCGGCCACCAGCACGATGCCGAAGGGCGCGCGCCAGTTGCCGGGCAGATAGACGCCGATCGAACCCGGCCCGCTGCCTGTGTCGACCGCATTCACCCAACGCAGCAGCGCGAGCGCCGCGAGCAGGCCGACCAGCCCCGACACCACCGCGAGCGCGGCCTTGGCGCGGCGCCGCTGCTCGCCGAGCAGCAGCATCAGCGCGGCGGTCAGCATCGGGACGACGATCGGCACCGCGATCAGGTGCGGCATCGTGAAGTCGAGCAGGCGGTCGAGCAGGTGGAAGAGTTCGATCACCGGCCGTCCTCCCCGGTGTTCTGCTCTTCGCCGTCCACGTGGTCGGTGCCCGACAGGCCGCGCGAGGCCAGCATCACGACCAGGAACAACGCAGTCATCGCGAAGCCGATCACGATCGCAGTGAGCACCAGTGCCTGGGGCATCGGGTCGGCGGTGTTGGCGAGCGTGGCCTTGACGCCCGCGGTGAGCACGGGCTCGCTGTCGACCTTGAGCCGGCCCATGCTGAAGATGAACAGGTTGACCGCATAGGAGATCAATGTGAGGCCCATGATCACCTGGAAGGTGCGCGGGCGCAGCAGCAGGTAGACGCCGGAACTGGTCAGCACGCCGATGGCGAGTGCGAGCACGATTTCCATCAGCGCGCGCCTTCCACGGCCGGTTCGCCGGACTTGGCCGACGCCTTCTCTGCCTCGCGCGCCATCTGCTCGTCTGCCCAGCGGTGGCTGCGCACGGACTGGTGGGCCAGCGCGGTCAGGATGAGCATCGTGGCGCCGAGCACCAGCGAGAACACGCCCATGTCGAAGAACATCGCGCTCGGTATGTGCACGTCGCCGATCAGCGGCAGATGCAGGTGCGCCGTATGCGTGGTCAGGAACGGGTAGCCGAACAGCACCGAGCCGCCGCCGGTCGCCAGCGCGAACAGCAGGCCGATCGCGATCCAGCGTCGCGGATAGATGCGCAGGTGCTCCTCGACCCACTCCGTACCCGACACGATGAACTGGAGCACCAGTGCAACGGACATCACCAGGCCGGCGACGAAGCCGCCGCCCGGCGCGTTGTGGCCGCGCATGAAGAAGTACACCGACACCAGCACCGACAGCGGCAACAGCAGCCGCACCAGCACGGCCGGCACCATGAGGTAGCCGATGGCCGTGTCCTTGGCGCGCCGCGGGTTCAGCAGGTCGCTGCTGCCGTCGTCGACCTGCAGCCGCTGCTGTGTCGGGAGCGCCATCGCTTCGGGCGCCGGCCGGAAGCGGCGCAGCAGCGCGTAGACCGTGAGCGCGACGACGCCGAGCACCGTGATTTCGCCGAAGGTGTCGAAGCCGCGAAAGTCGACCAGCATCACATTGACGACATTGGTGCCGCCGCCCTCGCTGAGAGCGCGGTCGAGAAAGAACGGAGAGATGCTGTCGTTGAAGCGGCGCGTCATCATGGTCCAGGCCAGCGCTGCGAGGCCACCGCCGGCGATCGCGGCGACCAGCAGGTCGCGGCCACGCCGCCCCCAGGGCCGCAGCCGCGTCGCCGCGGGCTGGACCGCCGCCTTGCGCATCGGCAGCCAGCGCAGGCCGAGCAGGATCAGGACGGTCGTGACGGCTTCCACCACGAGCTGGGTCAATGCGAGGTCGGGCGCCGAGAACCAGATGTAGGTGATGCAGCAGACCAGGCCCGACGCTGCGGCCAGCATCATGGATGCGAGCCGGTGGAACTTGGCCTGCCAGGCGGCGGCCAGCGCGCAGATGCCGCCGATCAGCCAGGTCATCGCGAACATCGGCGAGAACGGAATCGGTTCACGCAGGCCGAGCGAGGCGGGAGCGATCCACAGCGAGGTGCCGGCGCCGATCACGGCCACCAGCACCAGCAGCAGCAGTTGCGACTGCATGCGGCGCGTGCCGAGCAGGCGCCGGCTGCGGCGGCCTGCTTCGCTCAGGCGCGCCAGCAGGTTCTCGAAGATGCGCTGGCCGTCGAACACATGCAGCAGCGGCGTGTGTTCGAGCCGGCCTCGTGCACGCCCGCGGCGCTGGGCCAGATAGAGGACGCCGCCGCCGACCAGTGCCACCATGCTCATCAGCAGTGGGAGATTGAAGCCGTGCCAGATGGCCAGGCTGTACTCCGGCAGCACACCGCCCACGACGGGCGCTGCAGAGGCGGCCAGCATCGGCCCGACGGACCATGCCGGCGCAACACCGACCACCAGGCAGATCAGCACCAGGACCTCGACCGGCACGCGCATCCAGTGCGGCGGCTCGTGGGGATGCTTGGGCACCTCGTCGCCGCACGGCGGGCCGAAGAACACATCGAACACGAAGCGCGCCGAATAGGCCACGCTGAACACGCCTGCCAGCGTGGCGATCAAGGGCAGCGTGAAGTCGACCCATGGCGTGGACTGGATGAACACCGTCTCGGCGAAGAACATCTCCTTCGACAGGAAGCCGTTGAGCAAGGGCACGCCGGCCATCGACGCGCTCGCGATGATGGCGAGCGTGCCGGTGATCGGCATCAGCCGCATCAGCCCGCTGAGCTTGCGGATGTCGCGCGTGCCGGTCTCGTGGTCGATGATGCCCGCCGCCATGAACAGCGATGCCTTGAACGTCGCATGGTTCATCACGTGGAAGACGGCCGCCACGGCGGCCACCGGGCTGTTCAGGCCCAGCAGCAATGTGATGAGGCCGAGGTGCGAGATCGTCGAGTAGGCGAGCAGTGCCTTCAGGTCGCGCTGGAACATAGCGACGTAGCCGCCCAGCAGCAGCGTGAGCGCGCCTGCGCCGCCGACCAGCCAGAACCACTGTTCGGTGCCCGAAAGCACGGGCCAGAGGCGCGCCATCAGGAACACGCCCAGCTTCACCATCGTGGCCGAATGAAGGTACGCCGATACGGGCGTTGGCGCGGCCATGGCGCGCGGCAGCCAGAAATGGAAGGGGAACTGCGCGCTCTTGGTGAAGGCGCCCAGCAGCACCAGCACCAGCGCGGTGGTGTAGAGCGGATGGGCGCGGACCACGTCGCCGGAGGCCAGCAGCACATCGAGCTCGTAGCTGCCGACGATGCGCCCGAGGATCAGCACGCCGGCCAGCAGGCAGAGTCCGCCGGCGCCCGTCACCGTGAGCGCCATGCGGGCACCGCGCCGTGCGTCGCGGCGGTGATGCCAGTAGCCGATCAGCAGGAAGGAGAAAAGGCTGGTGAGCTCCCAGAACAGCACCATCTGGACAAGGTTGCCGGAGAGCACCACGCCCATCATGGCGCCCATGAACGCCAGGAAGAACGCGAAGAAGCGCGGCACCGGATCGGAGGCCGACATGTAGTAGCGCGCGTACAGCACCACCAGCGCACCGATCCCCAAAACGAGCATGCAGAACAGCCACGCAAAGCCATCCATGCGGAACACGAGGTTGAGGCCGAAGGCGGACAGCCATTCGACCTCGTAGCGGATCACGTTGCCGTTGGCGAGCCGTGGAAAGAGAAGAGCCGCCTGGATCGCACATCCCAGCGCGACCAATCCTGCCAGCGTCGACTCCCTGTTGCGTGCGTTCGCCGGCAGAAAGGCGGCGAGCACGCTGGCGATGAAGGGGAGTGCGACGAGAAGGGCAAGGGGCATTGCGGCCGATTCTATCGACCGGGTTCCGAATCGATGTCCGCAGAAACCGCAGCATTGCGCCGGGTTTGATGCGGATGCCTGCACGTACGCACACGTGCATCACCCGTGCGAGCCTGCCGGGCCGGTGTCGTCAGCCTGTGAAGGCCTGCACCGTGCGAAAGCCCAGCCAGGTCAGGCACAGCGATCCGCCCAGGTGCAGCGCCAGGGTACCGAGGGCGAGGCCGGGCCGCCCGCCCATCAGCATGCCGACCACCTCGGCCGAGAAACTCGAGAACGTGGTCAGCGTGCCGAGGAAGCCGGTGATGACCATGAGGCGCCAGGCCGGATCGATGTCCGGCAACTGGTTGAAGACGGCGATCGAGACGCCGATGAGGTAACCGCCTATCAGGTTGACCGCCAGCGTGCCCCAGGGCAGCAGGCCGCCAGGATTGAGCCAGAGCGCGAAGCCCCAGCGAAGCAGGGCGCCGACGCAGGCGGCCGCGCAGATGACAAGGACGTTGAGCAGCATGCCGGGATTATCGCGAGCGCCTGCCACGGCCGCGGCGCCCGCGAGCCGAACTCTCGGCCTACTTCTCGGCGCCCATCATCACGTCGGGCAGGATGGTCACGATGCTCGGGAACAGCGTGATCAGCGCGATGCACAGCACAAGGCAGAAGAAGAAGGGAATGGCCGCCTTGGCGATCACGTTGCTGTCCTTGCCCGTCATGTTCTGCAGCACGAACAGGTTGAAGCCCACCGGCGGCGTCACCTCCGCGATCTCGACCAGCAGCACGATGAAGATGCCGAACCAGATCAGGTCGAAACCCGCTTTCTGGATCATGGGCAGCACCACCGCGCTGGTCAGCACGATCATCGAGATGCCGTCGAGCGCGGTGCCGAGGATGAGATAGACCACCACCAGCGCACCGATCAGCGCGTAGGGCGACAGGTGCATGCTGTCGACCCATTCCGCCAATTCGCGCGGGATGCCGGTGAAGGCCATGGTTTTGGTCAGGAACGCCGCGCCGGCCAGGATGAACATGATCATGCAGCTGGTGCGTGTCGCGCCCATCAGCGCGTCCTTGAAGTTCTTCCAGTTCAGGCTGCGCCCCCAGGCTGCAATCGCCAGCGAGCCCAGTACGCCGAAGGCCGCGCATTCGGTGGCCGTGGCCCAGCCTGCAACGAGAACCCAGACGATGAAGACGATCAACAGCGCACACGGAATCAGGTTGCCCGACAGCCGGATCTTCTCGATGAACGTGGTCGGCGGGTCGGCTGGCGGCACCTTGTCGGGGTTGCGCAGGCTCCACCACGCGATGTAGCCCGAGAACAGCAGCATCAGCAGGAAGCCCGGCAGGAAGCCGGCGAGGAAGATGCGGATGATCGACGCGTCGGCCGCCACCGCATACACCACCATCGTGATCGACGGTGGTATCAGGATGCCCAGCGTGCCGGCCGTGGCCAGCGAGCCGATGGCCAGCTTCTCGTCGTAGCCGCGGCGCGTGAGTTCGGGCAGCGCCACCTTGGCGATCGTCGCGCAGGTCGCGGCCGAGGAGCCCGACACCGAGCCGAACACGCCGCAGCCGATGATGGTGGTGTGCATGAGCCGGCCGGGCACGCGGTTCAGCCAGGGGCGCAGGCCTTCGAACATCTCCTCGCTGAGCTTGGTGCGGAACAGGATCTCGCCCATCCAGATGAAGAGCGGCAACGCGGCCAGCTCCCAGCTCGCGTTGCTTTCCCAGAAGGACGAGAAGAGGTTCTTGGCCGGCAGCGTGTTGGTGAAGAACGCCTGTCCGACCCAGCCGACTATGGCCAGGGTCATCGCGATCCAGACGCCGCCCGCCAGCAGCACCAGCATGATGACGAGCAGCAGTGCGCCCATCAGGAGGGTTTCGATCATCTTGCGTCTGCTTGTTGTTGTGGGTGAAGAGGATCAGACATCCGAAGAGAAGTCACCTGCGGCGTGGCGCTCCTCGACTGCGCGCTGGTAGCTCGGCTTTTCGCCGCGCACCACGCCCACCATCTCGTCGAGCATCGCGATCAGCAGCAGCCAGCAGCCGATCACGAAGGTCGATTGGGGGATCCAGATCGGGATCACGACCAGCCCGGTTGCCATCTCGGCGAACTCGTAGCTTTCCCAGGTGAAACTGGT
>CAIQMJ010000763.1 GCA_903872875.1 uncultured Variovorax sp. | reverse complement strand
TGTTGATCGGGCCGCAGGGCACCGCCTTGTCCTCGAGCAGCGCGATCCAGTCGGCGGTGCTGCGCGTTCGGGTCACTTCCTGCATCTGCGGGATGAGCACGCCGCGGTGCTTGACGCGCAGCGAGTTGGTCGCGAAGCGCGCGTCGGCGGCCCACTCGGCATGACCGGCCGCCTCGCAGAATCGCGCGAACTGACCGTTGTTGCCGATGGCCAGCAGCATCGCGCCGTCGGCCGTCGGGAAGTCCTGGTAAGGCGCCAGGCTCGGATGGCTGTTGCCCTGCCGTTGCGGCACATTGCCGGTGTTCAGGAACGCGCTCGCCTGGTTCGCGAGGATCGCCATGCCGACGTCGAGCAGCGCCATGTCGATGTGCTGGCCTTGGCCCGTGCGGTGCCGCACCTCGATGGCCGCGAGGATCGCGGTGCTCGCGTAGACGCCGGTGAACAGGTCGGTCAGCGCCACGCCGACGCGCAGCGGGCCGCCGCCGGCATCCTCGTCGGGCCTTCCGGTGATGCTCATCATCCCGCTGGTGGCCTGGATCATCAGGTCGTAGCCGGCGCGCTGTGCGTGCGGGCCGTCATGGCCGAAGCCGGTCACGCTGCAGTAGATGAGGCGCGGGTTGGCCGCCTTGAGGCTGGCGTAGTCCAGCCCGTACTGCGCGAGACCGCCGGTCTTGAAGTTCTCCACCACCACGTCGCTCTGCGCGGCCATGCGCTGCAGCAGCGCCCGGCCTTCGGGCGTGGCCATGTCGATGGTGACCGAGCGCTTGTTGCGGTTGCAGGCGGTGAAATAGGTCGACTGGCTGGTGTCGTTGCCGTCCGCATCCTTCAGGAAGGGCGGGCCCCAGCCGCGCGTGTCGTCGCCCAGGCCGGGGCGCTCGATCTTCACCACGTCGGCACCGAGGTCCGCGAGGATCTGCGTGCACCACGGCCCGGCGAGCACGCGGGACAGGTCGAGCACCTTGAGGCCGGCGAGCGCGCCTTCCTTCGACGTGCTGCTCATGCTCAATTCGCGAAGGCTGCGATGCCGGTAATCGCGCGGCCCAAGATCAGCGCGTGGATGTCGTGCGTGCCTTCGTAGGTGTTCACGACTTCCAGGTTCACCAGGTGGCGCGCCACGCCGAACTCGTCGCTGATGCCATTGCCGCCCATCATGTCGCGCGCCATGCGGGCGATGTCCAGCGACTTGCCGCAGTTGTTGCGCTTCATGATCGAGGTGATCTCGACCGCGGCGATGCCTTCGTCCTTCATGCGGCCCAGGCGCAGGCTGCCTTGCAGGCCCAGCGTGATCTCGGTCTGCATGTCCGCCAGCTTCTTCTGGATCAGCTGGTTGGCGGCGAGCGGGCGGCCGAACTGCTTGCGGTCGAGCACGTACTGGCGGGCACGGTGCCAGCAGTCTTCGGCGGCACCGATGGCGCCCCACGAGATGCCGTAGCGGGCGCTGTTGAGGCAGGTGAACGGGCCCTTCAGGCCTTCCACTTCGGGGAAGGCGTTCTCTTCAGGACAGAACACGCCGTCCATCACGATCTCGCCGGTGATGCTGGCGCGCAGGCCGACCTTGCCGTGGATCGCCGGTGCCGACAGGCCCTTCATGCCCTTCTCGAGCACGAAGCCGCGAATCGGGCCGACCGCGCCGGACTCGCTGACTTCCTTGGCCCAGACCACGAACACGTCGGCGATCGGCGAGTTGCTGATCCACATCTTGTTGCCGCGCAGCTCGTAGCCGCCCGGCACCTTCTTCGCGCGCGTCGCCTTGCTGCCGGGGTCGGAGCCGTGGTCGGGGTCGGTCAGGCCGAAGCAGCCGATCCATTCGCCGGTGGCGAGCTTCGGCAGGTACTTCTGCTTCTGGCCTTCGGAGCCGAATTCGAAGATCGGCACCATCACCAGCGAGCTCTGCACGCTGGCCATCGA
>CAIQMJ010000762.1 GCA_903872875.1 uncultured Variovorax sp. | reverse complement strand
GCAATTGCACTTCGTGCCGACCGAATCGGCCTTCGCGTACTTCGAGGCCACCCGCGCGTACCTCCAGGAACATGGCAAGCCTGTCGCGTTCTACAGCGACAAGGCCACCATCTTCCGTTCAGCACGCGACTCGACCGATTTTGGGCGTGGTACCACCCAGTTTGGGCGCGTTCTCTTCGAGCTCAACATCGACATGTGTGCCAACACCAGCCAGGCCAAGGGACGCGTAGAGCGTGCCAACCTGACCTTGCCAGATCGCTTGGTGAAGGAGTTGCGACTGCGAGAGATCAACACGCGCGAGGCAGCCAACGCGTTTGCCCCGCACTTCATTGCCGACTTCAACGCCCGGTTCGCCAAGCTGCCGCTGCGTGACTTTGAATCGCCCCGGGATTCGCAGAGGCTGTTTGGTTTAAGTCAGGCCATCACCGCCGTGGCTTGACTGGCGAGTTGCCGGTAGTAGTTTGCCTCAGCCTCTGCAGGTGGGATGTACCCGATGGGTTCGAGCAGGCGGTGGTGGTTAAACCAGGACACCCACTCGAGCGTCGCGAACTCCACGGATTCCTTGGTTTTCCACGGTCCCCGGCGATGGATTAGCTCGGCCTTGTAGAGGCCATTGATGGTCTCGGCCAAGGCGCTGTCGTAGCTGTCGCCTTTGCTGCCGACAGAGGGCTCGATACCGGCTTCAGCCAGCCGCTCGGAGTACCGGATGCTGACGTATTGCGAGCCCCTGTCGCTGTGGCATATCAAGCCTCCATCACGCTCGGGTTGCCGGGGAATAAAGAGCTTGCTCCAACGCATCGAGCACGAAGTCCGTGCGCATCGAACTACTCACCCGCCAGCCGACGATGCGGCGGGCGAACACGTCGATGACGAAGGCCACGTACAGCCAGCCCTGCCAGGTCGAGACGTAGGTGAAGTCCGAGACCCACAACTGGTTCGGCCGCTCGGCTCGAAACTGCCGGTTGACCCGGTCCAGAGGACAGGCAGCCTTGGCGTCCCCGACGGTGGTGCGTACGACCTTGCCTCGCATCACACCGCCAAGCCCCATCCGGCGCATCAAGCGCTCGACGGTGCAACGGGCCACTGTCACGCCTTCGCGAGCCAGTTGTCGCCAAACCTTGTCGGCGCCGTAGACCTGCATGTTGGCCTGCCAAACGCGTTGAATCTCCGGTGCCAGCACCTCTTCTCGAAGAGCCCGGGCGCAGCGTTTATGAGGCTCACGCATCATTGCTGCACGCCTTCGATATGCCGACGGGGCAACCTGCAATACCTTGCAGATCGGCTCGACCCCGAAGGCCTTGCGATGCTGGTCGATGAAGTCCTTCAGGACTTGAGTCGGCGGTCGAGCTCCGCCTGGGCGAAAAACGCGCTGGCCAACTTCAATATCTCGTTGGCCCGGCGCAGTTCCTTGTTCTCGCGTTCCAGATCCTTGACCCGCTGCGCTTCGCTGGTGGTGACGCCTACGCGCACGCCTGTGTCGACCTCCACGCGCTTGACCCACTCGTGCAGGGTCTGCGGCACGCAGCCAATCTTCGGCGCGATGGACTCGATTGCCGCCCACAACGACGGGTACTCCCCACGGTGCTCCTGCACCATCCTCACCGCACGCTCACGGACCTCGGGCGAGAACTTGTTCGACTTCTTCATGGCTCAATCCTCTCAGAGTGTTGAGCTTCCTCAAAACCCGGGGCGATTCAGGGCGAACATCAAAATCAACTGAGCGGAAGCATATAGTGAAGGTGGCAGCAATGACCATTACACGGAGTCTCCTGACCATTGTTATGGTGAATCTCGTTAGCTATATCTCGTGCGAACTCGACCAATGAGCTGTCGCATTTACGCCGTCCTGCCGCCGCTGCAGAGGAGCCGAGCTTCGCTTCCGATCGCATGCATAGCGGCTTCCGCGCGACATTCGCGAGCGCGACGGTTGACTCGGTGTGCCGCGGGGTCGCGCGCAAGCCATGCGATCCGCTCCTGATGCCGGCTGGCCATCTCCACCTCCTTGCTGCACAATGCACCAGCGCTATGGCTTTCCGGGACGCAATGACGTCCCGTTGCCAACGCGAAGTCCTATAGTGCTAGTTACGTTACCTGTCGATGTCCATCCGGGGACTGACACCCTTCGTGCGTGCCCAGTGGACGCTGAAGTTTGCGTGTTGATTTCCGCCAATCTATGACTTTGGATTGGAATGAACTCCTGCGGTTAGACGATCGAGGTTGACCTCGCGCTCCAGGTCCTTGACCCTCTGCGCCTCGCTGGTCGTCGCGCCTTCGCGCACGCTCGTATCGACTTCCACGCGTTTGACCCATTCATGCAGCGTCTGCGGCACGCAGCCAATCTTGGGCGCGATGGACTCGATTGCCGCCCACAACGACGGGTACTCCACACGGTGCTCCTGCACCATCCTCACCGCCCGCTCACGGACTTCGGGCGAGAACTTGTTTCGCGAAAGCCTTGCGCCCGAACTCAGAGCCGAAATGCCCCCGCCT
>CAIQMJ010000761.1 GCA_903872875.1 uncultured Variovorax sp. | reverse complement strand
GGCAACGACCGCTACGCGCTGCACGTCGATGCCTTCGATCGCAAGTCCGATGACGTGTCGGTGCCGATCGATCTCGAATGCGCTAAGCCCGGTTCGCCCAGCCTGGCGCGCAAGATCTGCAACTCGGCCAACAGCGTGCACGGAGGTGCGATCGGCGGCAGCCTGTTCTTCGACCAGGGCTGGATCGGCGCATCGGCCAGCACCTACCGCAGCACCTACGGTACCGTGGCCGAGGACGACGTGACCATCGGCATGCAGTCCGACCGCTACGCACTGGAAGGCGAATGGCGCCCCGGCGGCTTCTTCGCCAGCGTGCATGCCAAGCTCAGTCACACCGACTACCGCCATACCGAGTACGAGGGCGCCGAGGCCGGCACCACCTTCGCCAACAGGAGCGACGATCTGCGCATCGAGGCGCGCCACCAGAAGATCGGCAACGTCGAAGGGCTGATCGGCTTCACGAGCGAGCGCAACCGCTTCTCGGCCGATGGCGAAGAGGCCTTTGCGCCGCACAGCCGCACGCAGTCGAACGCGCTGTTCCTGCATGAGGAGCTCGGCACGTCCTGGGGCCGCCTGAGCTTCGGCGCGCGCACGGAGCAGACCAAGGTCACGTCCCTCGGCTATCCGGACGACCCGTCGATCACGCGCTTCGCGACCGGCGAGCGCAGCTTCAACCCGCACAGCGCGGCCTTCGGCGCGCTGGTGAACGTGGCGCCGCAATGGCAATTGACATCGAACCTCGCATACACCGAGCGCGCGCCCAAGGACTACGAGCTGTTCGCCAACGGTCCGCACGTCGCGACCGCAGCTTGGGAGCTCGGCGACGATACGCTGCAGAAAGAGCGTTCGCTCGGCCTGGACGTCGGCGCGCAGTGGAAGTCCGGCGCAAACACGGCACGCGTGAATGCCTACGTCACGCGTTTCCGCAACTACATCGGCCTCACCGCGACCGGCAACCAACTCGACGAGGAGGGCGCGCTCGCGGCGCCGGGCGCCAGCGACACCTTGGCCGAGTATGTCTACGGCGGTATGCGCGCACGCTTCACCGGCATCGAGGCCAGCGGCAACCTGCAACTGCTGGGCGCTGACGGCTTCTCGCGCGCGGCCGACGGTTCGACGCTCGATCTCGAATGGCGCGGCGACCTGGTCCGCGCAACCAACACCGACACGGGCGAACCGCTGCCACGCATCTCGCCTCTGCGTGTGGGCGCCACCCTGGCTTACGGCAACGGCCCGTGGGGTGCGCGTTTCGGCTTCGACAGCTATGCGGCGCAACACCGGGTGCCTGCCGAGGGTGACCGCGAGACCTCGGGCTACACGTTGTGGAATGCTGCTCTCACGTACCGCATGAAAGCGGGCGGTGCCAATCTCACCTGGTATGCGCGGCTGGACAACCTGACGAACCGGTTGGCCTACAGCGCGACGTCGATCCTGACAACGACCGTCTATCCGGCTGCGCCGCTGCCGGGCCGCTCGCTCAAGGTCGGCCTGCGCGCAACCTTCTGATGTCCGATTGATCGTCTTCACCGTGGCGCGGAAGGTATCCTCGCCGCGGTGAATTCATCCGTCGTTTCCTCCCTCCTGCCTGTCATCCTGCTGATTGCGGCCGGCTTTCTCGCCGGACGCCTGCGGTGGGTCGGCGGCAGCGCCGTTCGAGACCTGTCCAACCTGATTTTCCTGTTGCTCG
>CAIQMJ010000760.1 GCA_903872875.1 uncultured Variovorax sp. | reverse complement strand
CTAGGTAGTCAGGATCATTCGGCGGCGTCTGCCAGCATCTGGAGTGCGTCGAGCACTGCAAGCGTCTGGGTCTCATCCATCGGTTCCAGCTGACCGGCAAGCTCGGCAAGCGCCGTTTCGCGCTGCTTCTGCAGTGCGCCGATGGCACGGCCTGCATCCTGCGGCGCCGCAAACCCCCGGCTCTGCAGCAGCACCTCGCCGCGTGCGTCGAGCAGCTTGAAATAGAACTGGCCGTCGCGCTCGCGGTATTGCTTGAACGATGGCTTGGCGACCTTTGCGGCCTTGCGTACACCCCCGGCTCCCTGGGCCGCAAGATTACGCAGGCCGACCGCGTGACGCAAGTCGGTCATGAACGGACGCGACAGTGCACGCGCCTTCTCGGCGCCGGCCAGCAATGTCTTTTCGATCTGTGCCGGGTCGGCGAGCAACGCTTCGTAGTGCGCGCGCATGGGTGCGATCTCGCGGTCGATGCGCTCGAACACGGCCTGCTTGGCGTCGCCCCAACCGATGCCGTCGGCAAAGGCCTGGCGCAGCGACGCGGTCTCGGCGGTGTCCGCGAAGGCTTCGTAGATCTGGAACAGCGCGGAGCCTTCGGTGTCCTTCGGCTCGCCGGGTGCGCGCGAGTCGGTCACGATGCCGCCGATCAGCTTCTGCAATTGCGCGCGCGGCACGAACAGCGGAATCGTGTTGTCGTAGCTCTTGCTCATCTTGCGGCCATCGAGGCCCGGGAGCGTGGCGACGGCCTCGTCGATCTCCGCTTCTGGCAGCACGAAGTGTTCGCCATAGAGATGGTTGAAACGCTGCGCCATGTCACGCGCCATCTCGATGTGCTGGATCTGGTCTCGTCCGACCGGCACCTTGTGCGCGTTGAACATCAGGATGTCGGCGCCCATCAGCACCGGATACATGAAGAGGCCGGCCGTGACGTCGGCATCCGCGTCCTCGCCCTTGGCGATGTTCTTGTCGACCGAGGCCTTGTAGGCGTGCGCGCGATTCAGGATGCCCTTGCCGGTGACACAGGTCAGGAACCAGGTGAGCTCGGGAATCTCGGGGATGTCGGACTGGCGGTAGAAGGTCACGCGCTCCGGGTCGAGGCCGCAGGCCAGCCAGGCGGCGGCGATCTCGAGCGTCGAACGCTGGATACGGGCCGGATCGCTGATCTTGATGAGCGAGTGGTAGTCGGCCAGGAAATAGAAGCTCTGGACGTCGCTGCGCCGGCTGAAACGCACGGAGGGGCGCACCAGGCCCACGTAGTTGCCCATGTGCGGCGTGCCGCTGGTGGTGATCCCGGTCAGGAAGCGGGTGGGGGCGTTGGAGGAGGAAGTGGACAGGGACATGAGAAGACTCAGCGCAGCAGGGCGGTGAATGGGATGAGCAGCAGCCTGATCGCGCCATAGCCGACGCTCATCAACGGCTGCAGCCAAAGACGGCTGACGATGCCTGCAAGCACCAGACCCATCACGATGAAGAAACCGTAGGGTTCGATGCGGGCCAGGACCATCTGGGCACGCCCCCGCGGCAGCAGCCCGGCGAGTACGCGTCCGCCATCGAGCGGTGGCAGCGGGAACAGGTTGAAGGCCCACATCACGAGGTTGACGAGCACGCCGCCGCGGGCCATCTGGATGAAGAAGGGTTCGTTCACGCCCACGGCGATCAGCGCCACGAGCAGCAGCGCCCAGCCGATCGCCATGACGAAATTCGAGGCCGGCCCGGCGAGTGCGACCCAGATCATGTGGCGCTTCGGGTTGCGCAGATGGCCGAAGTTGACCGGCACCGGCTTCGCGTAACCGAACAGGAACGCACCCGAGGTCGCGAAGTAAAGCATCAGCGGCATCAGGATCGTGCCGATCGGATCGATGTGCCGTATCGGATTCAATGTCACCCGGCCCATCATGTAGGCCGTGTTGTCGCCGAAGTACCGGGCTGCGTAGCCATGTGCCGCTTCGTGCACGGTGATCGCGAAGATCACCGGCAAGGCATAGATGAGTACGGTTTGAACGAGGTTGGAAAAGTCCACCGCCCGATTGTGTCAGACGGCTTGTGCGATCCTGCGTGCTAAAGGCCCAGCACGGCCAGCGGCCCGCGTCCTTCGCGGATCACCACCGGGTCGAGCCCGTCGGCCAATGGGGTGAGGTCGACCACGGTGGTCGGCTCCGATGCGCAGGCGCCCGCATCGATCACGCCGCCTATCAGCTTCTCGAAGCGCTCGCGGATCTCCTGCGCATCGTTCATCGGCTCGCTCTCGCCGGGCGCGATCAGCGTGGTGGCGAGCAGCGGTGCCCCATGCAGCGCCAGCAACGCGCCGAGCACCGGATGTTCCGGCACGCGCAGGCCGATGGTCTTGCGCTGCGGATGGCTCACGCGCCGCGGGACTTCCTTGGTGGCCTCGAGGATGAACGTGTACGGCCCGGGCGTGGCGGCCTTCAGCAGGCGGTACTGCTTGTTGTCGACGCGCGCGTAGTTGGACAGCTCGCTCAGGTCGCGGCAGAGCAGCGTCAGGTGATGCTTGTCGTCGACCTGGCGGATGCGCCGCATCTTGTCGACCGCATCCTTGTCGTCGAGGTGGCAGACCAGCGCGTAGCTGGAGTCGGTCGGTACGGCGATCACGTCGCCGCGTTCGAGCAGAGACACGGCCTGCTTGAGCAGGCGCTGCTGCGGGTTGTCGGGGTGGACTTCGAAGAACTGGGCCATGTCTGGAAATGTTGGGGCGCCGGGCGTGGATGCAAGCCGCCGTTCAGGACTCGGCCGGCTCGATGGGTATGCGGCGCTCCCGCACCGTCAGCCAGGCGCCGGCTGCACCACAGGCGGCGATCATGCCGATGCCGACCAGCGAGGTCAGGTCGGGTACATGCGAGAAGGCGACCCAGCCGCACAGCATTGCGAAGGCGATCTGGACGTAGCT
>CAIQMJ010000759.1 GCA_903872875.1 uncultured Variovorax sp. | reverse complement strand
GGTGACACAGCACCGCGACGTCGCGCTCGCGTCCGAATCCAGCGAACGGCGGTGCATGACGCCCGGAAGCAGTGGGACCGAACAGCGGCGTGACCGCGATGTCTCCGATCGGCCGCAGCTGGCATGCGAGGCGCACATCACCAGGCGCATGAACACGCGCCAGGGTGCGACGCTCATCGCGTTCGGGCACACCGGCGTTCTCCGCCGGCCCGGACACATGCACGCGACAGGTCGAACATCGCGCCCGCCCGCCACACATCGACATGTGCGCGATGTGATACGCCCGGCTGGCTTCGAGCACGCTCCAGCCGCGCGGCACGCGCACCTCGCGTCCCGGATAGCGCAACGTGATCCAGGCCGAACCCGTCCGCAGCGACAGCCGGCGGCGCCACTGGATGGCGACCAGCAGAATCAGCAACGCGCCAATGTAGGCGCTCTCGAATCGATGCTCGGCAACATCCAGCACCGCGCCTTGCACGACCGAAGGTCCGCGATCGACAGGCAGACCGGTCCACTGCAGTTCACGGCCCATCGACACGAAGCCCAACGCCGCCAGCACAGGCAGCAACAGGGCCACGGCAAAGACGACATGGAAGAAGCGCCGATATCCGCGGCGCGCCCGCAGCGCGAGATGCAGGCCGAGACAGCCATGCGCCCAGGCGGCTGCCATCATCGCCAGTTGGAAACTGGCGCCCTCCACGCTCCAAAGGCCGCGTACGACACGACCATAGGAACCATTCAATTCGAAGACCTCGTAAGCCCCGCGCATGGCCGTCAGGTGGCCGGCCAGCAGCACGGGCAACGAGAAGCCCAACGCGAGGCGCACCGCCTCGATCAATGGCATGCGCAGGGTGCGGCGCTGCCACACCGCCAGCACTGCAAGCGCCACGTGCGCGGCAGAGGCGCCATACAGCAACAGGGTTCCAGGCAGGCTGTGCCAGAAAGCGCGCAGACCGCCCAACACGGTCTCGGCTGCTGTCAACGACACCAGGCCAAGCGCATGGTTGCCCAGGTGCATCGCCGCATAGGTCATGAGCGCGATCCCGCTCCACCAACGCAGATTCCGGTAAGAGGTTGGATTCGGACGAGGTGGGGAACGGTGATCCATGAATCGGCTCAAAGCGGCACCGAGCATAATCCGCGCGCCTCCCAGCCCAACGACATTCGACCGCATGGCCGATACCCCTCATCGATCCACCCTGGCGCTGCGCCGTGTCGCGCTGCTCGACGGCCTGCCGGAACAACGCCTCGACTTGCTGGCCCAGCAATGCGCGTGGCACAGCGTCGCACCACACCAGGTGCTTGCCACACGCGCCGAAGACCGTTGCGAGGTGTATTTCCTGGTCACCGGTCGCGTGCGCGTGACGACCTATTCTGCCAATGGCCGCCAGGTGACCTTCCGGGACTGTGCAACCGGCGAGCACTTCGGCGACATTGCCGCCATCGATGGAATGCCACGGTCAGCCGACGTGGTGGCACTCGAATCCGGCTTGATTGCCAGCTTGGCACGCGAACACTTCCTGGCGCTGCTGAACGATGAGCCACAAGTGGCATTGCGTGTGATGCGCGGATTGGCATCGTTGGTACGCCAGCTGTCCGAACGCGTGATCGATCTCAGTACGCTTGGCGTGCAGCACAGGCTGCACGTCGAACTGCTGCGACTGGCGCAACAGGCTGAGGTACACGAAAACCGAGCTCGCCTGGACCCCTCGCCGCGGCACGCCGCGCTCGCCGGGCAGATCAGTACGAACCGGGAACAGATCACCCGCGAACTCAACGCGCTGCTGCGCGAAGGCCTGCTGGCCAAGGAAGACAAGGCATTGGTGATCACCGACGTGGCAGCCCTCGCCGCGAGAATCTCGCAGGCCAGGGGCGGCCTCAGTGCCTGAGACGGCAGCGGCTCAGTTGAAGCGTCCAGCCTTGCCGCCCACACCGAGACGACCGGCGCCAAGCAGCACGACGGTCAATGCGCCGAACAGGAACAGCCCCTGCAGTTCCAGCGACCATCCGCCCTGCTTGCCCAGCGTGAACAGCGCGCTCATGTGCACCAGCGCAAACGCCATGAGCATGTTGAAG
>CAIQMJ010000758.1 GCA_903872875.1 uncultured Variovorax sp. | reverse complement strand
TCCCCCAAGGTGGCGGCGCATGGCGACTTCGCGAGCACCGTTGCCATGCAGCTCGCCAAGCCGCTCGGCCGCAAGCCGCGCGATCTGGCCGAGGAACTGAGCGCTGCCTTGCGCGCCACGCCGGCCTTCGCCCAGTGGGTCGAGGCGATCGAGATCGCCGGCCCGGGCTTCCTGAACATCCGCCTCAAGACCGCCGCCAAGCAGCAGGTGGTGCGCGAGGTGCTGTCGGCAGCCGACCGCTTCGGCAGGCAGCCGGCCACCGGCGCGCGCGTGCTGGTCGAGTTCGTGTCGGCCAATCCGACCGGCCCGCTGCATGTCGGCCATGGGCGGCAGGCTGCGCTGGGCGACGCGATCTGCAACCTGCTCGACACCCAGGGCGCCGACGTCTACCGCGAGTTCTACTACAACGACGCGGGCGTCCAGATCCAGACGCTGGCCAACAGCACGCAGTTGCGGCTGAAGGGCTTCAAGCCCGGCGATGCCGAGTGGCCGAGCGGCGAAAAGGCGGCCGCCTACAACGGTGACTACATCGCCGACATCGCGGAAGACTTCAAGGCGAAGAAGACCGTCAGTGCCGACGACCGTGCCTACACCGCGAGCGGCGACATCGACGACATCGACTCGATCCGCCAGTTCGCCGTCGCCTACCTGCGCCGCGAGCAGGACCTGGACCTGAAGGCCTTCCATGTGAGGTTCGACAACTACTACCTGGAGTCCAGTCTCTACACCAGCGGCCGCGTCGCCGCGACGGTGCAGAAGCTGATCGACGCCGGCAAGACCTACGAGCAGGACGATGCACTGTGGTTGCGCTCGACCGACTACGGCGACGACAAGGACCGCGTGATGCGGAAGAAGGACGGCACGTACACCTACTTCGTGCCCGACGTGGCGTATCACATCGCCAAGTGGGAGCGTGGCTTCCACAGGGTCGTCAACATCCAGGGCACCGACCACCACGGCACGATCGCACGCGTGCGCGCCGGCCTGCAGGCGGCCGGCGTGGGCATCCCGGCCGGCTACCCCGACTACGTGCTGCACACGATGGTGCGCGTGATGAAGGGGGGCGAAGAGGTCAAGATCAGCAAGCGTGCCGGCAGCTACGTCACGCTGCGCGACCTGATCGAATGGACCAGCACCGACGCGGTGCGCTTCTTCCTGCTGAGCCGCAAGCCGGACACCGAATACACCTTCGACGTCGACCTGGCCGTCGCCAGGAACAACGACAACCCTGTCTATTACGTGCAGTACGCGCATGCACGCATCTGTTCGGTGCTGGCGGCCTGGGGCGGCGATCTCGCCGCGCTCGGTGGCGTCGACCTGTCGGCGCTGCATAGTCCGGCGGCCCAGGCGCTGATGCTGCTGCTGGCCAGGTACCCCGAGATGCTGACCGGCGCCGCCAAGGATTTCGCGCCGCACGACGTCACTTTCTACCTGCGCGAACTCGCCGCCAGCTACCACAGCTACTACGATGCCGAACGCATCCTGGTCGACGACGAGGCCGTCAAACTGGCTCGGCTGGCGCTGGTCGCCGCGACCGCACAGGTGCTGCACAATGGCCTCGCGGTCCTCGGCGTGAGTGCGCCGCGCAAGATGTGATTCCCCTCTCTCCACCATGAAACAACGACAACGCGGCAATACCGTCATCGGCCTGATCATCGGCATCGTGTTCGGCCTGGGCGTGGCGCTGGGCATTGCGGTCTACGTGACCAAGGTACCGATCCCGTTCATGACCAAGACCCAGCGCGGCGGTGCCGAGCAGGACGAGGCCGAGGCGCGCAAGAACCGCGACTGGGACCCGAACGGTCCGCTGTCGGGCAAGCCGACCCAGCCGCGTGCCCCAGTGCCCGCGACCGCGCCGTCGCCAGCCCAGGCGCAGACGCAGCAGCAACCGGTGCAGTCGCAGCCTCAGCAGCCGCAGGTGTCGTCGTCGCAGCAACTGCCGCCGGCGCCGCCGCCGCAGAGCGTCACGGCGTTGCCGAACCAGCAACTCACCGGTGCGCCGATACCGTCGATCGTGCCTCGCACGAGCCGACCGGTCGAAGTCAACAACGCAGGCCGGCCGTCGGCCGATCCGCTGGGCGATCTGGCCCGTTCGCGTGCTTCAGGCACCCCGGACAATGCCGGCGCAAACGCCGCAGAACCCTTCGTGTACTTCGTGCAGGCGGGTGCCTTCCGTACCACCGAGGATGCCGAGGCGCAACGGGCCAAGCTCACCCTGATGGGCGTCGAGGCGCGCGTCACCGAGCGCGAACAGGCCGGCCGGACGGTCTACCGCGTGCGCGCCGGCCCGTTCAACAAGAAGGACGATGCCGACCGGCTCAAGGATCGACTCGACAGCGGTGGGCTTGAAGCCGCGCTGGTGCGCGTCCAGCGCTGAGTCCGCCACTGGGCGGCGGGAACTCCGCGCCCGCTTGGCGGCTCTTTCAGGCCACAGGAGAACTTTTCAATGAAACGCCGTGATTTTTCGCTGACCGCAGCCTCCCTCGGGCTGCTTCCATTTGCCTCTCAAGTGAACGCCCAGGGGGCCGCGCCCAAGGCCGGCACCGACTACATCGCGCTGGGCAAGCGCGCACCGGTCGAGTCGCCCGCCGACAAGGTCGAGGTGGTCGAATTCTTCTCCTACAACTGCCCGCATTGCGCCGCATTCGAGCCTCGTCTCGAACCGTGGATCAAGACGCTTCCGCCTTACGTCGCCTTCAAGCGCATTCCGGTGCCCTTCGTCGGCAACGACACGGAGGTCAAGCAGCGCCTGTACTACACGCTCGAGGCGATGGGCAAGGTCGACGAGTTCCAGTTGAAGATCTTCCAGGCGATCCACGGCGAGCGGCAACGCCTGTTCGGCGACGATGCCATCCTCGCGTGGGCCGCCAAGCAGCCGGGGCTCGACGCCAGGAAGTTCGGTGATTTGTTCAAGTCCTTCACCGTTGTCGGCAAGGCCAAGCGAGCGACGCAGGTCACGGCCGATTACCAGGTGGCCGGCGTCCCGGCACTGGGTGTGGCGGGACGTTGGTATGTGGACGGCGACACCGCCGGCAGCCTCGAGAAGGCGCTTCAGGTCTGCGAATACCTCGTCGGCGAAGCGCGCAAGGGCTGACGCCCCTCGCCGGCATCGGCCGGGCACTTGCTGCTGAAGCCCGCCTCGGCGGGCTTTTTCACTTGCGCGTCTTCGGGGGACTTTTCACAGACGCATACAATCGTTCAGCAAGTTTCGTGCCTTTATGAACAGAACCTTCTCCTCCTTTCTCCCCGTCGTCCGCGCCGCCCTGTGCGTGCTCGCATTGGCTGCGCTGTGGCCGGCGGCCCAGGCCGAGAAGGCCGACCGGGCCAAGCCGATGAACATCGAGGCCGACGCGTTGCGCTACGACGACCTCAAGCAGACCAGCGTGTTCACCGGCAACGTGGTCGTGACGAAGGGCACCATCATCATCCGCGGCGCGCGCATCGACGTCCGGCAGGATCCCGAGGGTTACCAGTACGGCGTCGTCACGGCGGCGCCAGGCAAACTTGCGTACTACAAGCAAAAGCGCGATACCGGTACCGACGAGTGGACTGAAGGCGAATCCGAAGTCATTGAATACGACAGCCGCGCCGACAACGTCAAGTTCATCCGGCGCGCCGTGATGCGGCGTCTGCTGGGTGCCACGCCCAACGACGAAACCACCGGCGCATTGATCATCTACGACCAGAGCAACGACACCTTCACCGTCAACGGTGCGCCGATGCCGCCGGACGCGAGCATCGCGACCGGCGAACGTGGCAGCCGCGTGCGCGCGATCCTCACGCCGAAGGCCGCTGCTTCGGCGCCCGCTGGCCAGGCCGCACCGACGCCTGCGCCGGGTACGGGCCTGCGGTCGACCACCACGCTGGGTGGCGGGGAACAACGCAAGTGACGGCCGCTTCAACGACGCTCCCATCGTCCCGTGCCACCGAGCCGGGCAGCCGCCTCGAGGTTCGCGGGCTGCAGAAGAGCTACGGCAGCCGCAAGGTGGTCAAGGATGTGTCGCTCGACGTGCAGAAGGGCGAGGTCGTCGGGCTGCTTGGCCCGAACGGTGCCGGCAAGACGACGTCCTTCTACATGATCGTTGGACTGGTGCGGGCCGACGCAGGCGACATCACCATCGATGGCGAGCCGATCGCGCACATGCCGATCCACCGGCGGGCACGCATGGGCCTGAGCTACCTGCCGCAGGAAGCGTCGATCTTCCGAAAGTTGTCGGTCGAGGAGAACGTGCGCGCGGTGCTCGAACTCCAGACCGAAGCCGATGCGTCCGGCCGCGCGGTGCCGTTGTCGCGGCGGCGCATCGAAGAACGGCTGAGCGAGCTGCTGAACGACCTGCGTGTCGACCATCTGCGCGCCTCGCCCGCGCTGGCGCTGTCCGGCGGCGAACGCCGCCGTGTCGAGATCGCGCGCGCCCTGGCCACGCAGCCGCGGTTCATCCTGCTGGACGAGCCTTTCGCGGGCATCGACCCGATCGCCGTCATCGAGATCCAGCGGATCATCAGCTTCCTCAAGGAACGCGGGATCGGCGTGCTGATCACCGACCACAACGTGCGCGAGACACTGGGCATCTGCGACCACGCGTTCATCATCAGCGACGGGCACGTGCTCGCGAAAGGCACGCCATCAGAGATCGTCGACAACGCGGAGGTCCGGCGCGTGTACCTCGGCGAGCATTTCAGGATGTGATGGCACACACGCAGGTTCCACACG
>CAIQMJ010000757.1 GCA_903872875.1 uncultured Variovorax sp. | reverse complement strand
TTGTCCCAGAGCTTGTTCAGGTCGCCGCTGGCGATCTGTGCCTTGATGCTGTCGTCCACGGCCTTCTTGAAGGCCGGGTCGTCCTTGCGGATCATGATGGCGATGGGCTCGACGCTCAGCACTTCACCGACGATCTTGTAGTCGGCCGGAGCCTTGGACTTGGCGATGTTCGACGCCAGGATCGAGCCGTCCATCACGAACGCGTCGGCGCGGCCGGATTCGAGCAGCAGGAAGCTGTCCGAGTGGTCCTTGCCATAGAGTTCCTTGAAGTCGATGCCGGTCGCGCGCTCGTTCTTGCGCAGCGTCTGCACCGAGGTCGTGCCGGTGGTCGTGGCGACGGTCTTGCCGGCCAGGTCCTTGATGCCGGTGATGCCCGAATTGGCCTTCACGGCGATGCGCACTTCTTCCACGTAGGTCGTCACGGCGAATGCGACGTCCTTCTGGCGGGTGGCGTTGTTGGTGGTCGAGCCGCACTCGATGTCCACGGTGCCGTTCTGCACCAGCGGAATGCGGTTCTGCGAGGTCACGGGCTGGTACTTGGTCTCGAGCTTCTTGCCGAGCGACTTTTCCAGGTCCTTGATGATGTTGGCGCAGACGTCGTAATGGAAGCCGGTGTAGACGCCGTTGCCGAGCGTGTACGACAGGCCCGACGACTCACGCACGCCTTCGGTGATGACGCCCGAAGCCTTGACCTTGGCCAGGGTGTCGTTGGCTTGCGCGAATGCGCCGCCCACGGCGAGCGCGGAAATCGCGAGTGCCAGAACTTGCTTCTTCATACGGAAAACTCCTGAATATTGACTGAAAGGAAGACAACGAATTTTAGATATTCACATTTCAGGGAATACCCGAGCCACACCGGTGCGGCGCGCACCGCCGGCGATCATGCCAAGTGTTCGCGCGCTTCGGTTTGGTGCGTCCGATTATTTTTACGTTGCTCTACACAGACTTAGCAGCCTTTGTGCCCGAACGTTTCAGCGCCGATGCCGTATCGGCAAGTCTCCATGCGCTGATTTCATGAATCCCGCATGACACGCGCATGCGCATCCGTTCCTGCAGCGCGCTTCGTCAAGCCGCCGGCTGCGTGTCGACCAGATAACGCCACAAGGCGTCGACCGCGCGCTTGCCGGAGCGCGCTTCGCTTCCACTCTTGGCACTGCGGCCTGGTGCCTTCGCCGCGGCCGGCGCGCTCGGCCGCTCGCGGTATGCGCGGATCTCCATCGTGGCTTCCAGGCTGTCGATCTCGGGCGGCAGCGCGCTGACCAGCTTGCGCGCCTTCACTTCCTTGCGCACCGCGCTCTCCGGCAGGAAGGCGATGCCATGGCCTTCGAGCGCCATCGCCTTCAGGCCCTCCGACATGTCGGTTTCGTAGACGCGATCGAGATGCATCGCGGTACCCGACTCCTTGATCAACTGGTCGACCACGCCGCTCAGATATGCACCCGGCGCGTAGCCGAGATAGGGCAGCAACTGGCCCGGCCGGCCGGGCAGCCGGTAGCGCGGCGCGCCCTCCGGGTCCGGCTTGACCCAGGGCGCGACC